>CBIGXK010000130.1:0-9642 GCA_966193805.1 uncultured bacterium
GTAACCCAGCTTCATCCTCCTCTGTATAAGCGAGGTGGAACCCACCTGGTTTTGAACAATGAGGCGCGCGGCGTCCTCAAAAAGCGGGTCCCTTTCCAGTAAACTGAAATCCTTCGCTTCCATATCCTTCTCATCAATATACTCTGGCAAAAGGAATGCCTGCGCGTAACCACGCTGGCTCCCCACAAATTCGCAGACGCTGTCCACCTCCGGCGTATCCACAAAAGCACACTGCAGGCGGGTAATGTCGCCGTTGTACGACACCAGCATGTCGCCCTTGCCGATAAGCTGCTCCGCGCCACCCGTGTCGAGGATGGTCCTGGAATCTATTTTCGAAGACACCTTAAAGGCAATGCGCGCGGGGAAATTAGCCTTAATGGTACCAGTGATGATGTTCACCGACGGACGCTGCGTAGCGATGATGAGATGAATGCCCACCGCACGGGCAAGTTGCGCCAGCCGCGCAATCGGCATCTCAACCTCTTTACCAGCCGTCATGATAAGGTCTGCAAATTCATCTATCACCAATACGATGAAGGGAAGGAACTGGTGACCCTTTTGCGGGTTCAGCCTCCTCTTGATAAATTTCTCATTGTACTCCCTGATATTTCTCGCACCGGCCTCCTTCAGCAGGTCGTACCGGTTGTCCATCTCGATGCATAGCGCATTGAGCGTATTGATCACCTTTTTGGTGTCGGTAATAATGGCTTCCTCCTCGCCCGGAAGCTTGGCCAGGAAATGCCTTTCGATAGTACGGTAAAGGCTCAGCTCCACCTTCTTCGGATCCACCAGCACCAGCTTGAGCTGCGAAGGGTGTTTTTTATATAGCAGCGACACCAATATGGCATTCAACCCAACCGACTTGCCCTGCCCCGTTGCGCCGGCCATGAGCAAATGCGGCATGGTGGTAAGGTCCACGATGAAATTTTCGTTGTCTATTTTTTTACCGATGGCTATCGGCAAACTATAGTTGTTATGTTGAAACTTCTCAGAGGCGAGAAGCGTTCTCATGCTCACCACCGTCTTTTTCACATTCGGCACCTCGATACCGATCGTGCCTTTCCCGGGAATCGGTGCGATGATGCGTATGCCTAAAGCCGCAAGACTCAGCGCAATGTCATCTTCCAAATTCTTAATACGCGATATTCTTACGCCTGCCGCCGGAACAATTTCGTATAACGTTACGGTAGGGCCCACTGTGGCGCTGATCTTCTGGATGAGAATATCGTAATTCTTCAGCGTGTTGATGATCTGGTTCTTGTTGGCCTCGAGTTCGGTGGCGTCCTGGATGATCCTCTCACTGCCGTGTATCTCCAGCAGGTCGAGCACGGGATATTTATAATCGCGAAGTTCGAGAGTAGGTTCATAGGGCTCCATTTCGACCGGCCGCCGCTCTCTTGTTTCCTCCTCGTCGCCGGTTTCCGGATGTTCATTGATCACCAGCTCGGGGTCAACCACCTGCTTCCTGCTCTTTTTGGGCTCGGGAACGATTGGTTCTTCCGGCAGCACGGGCTCCGTATCTGTCAACGGGCCCACCGGAACGTTGTTGATGATGGCGGGGGGTGTTTCCTCAATGTCGCTTTCAACGATAGTAAGATCGAAATCAGGCTCTTCTTCCATCACCGGCTCTGCAACAGCGGTGCCGTTGCTTTTTTTCAGCCTGTTCTTTTTCGGCTCTTCTTTCACTTCCTCAGTAAGTGGCTGGTCGAGCATTCCTTTTTCGGCCGCAGGTTTTTTGGTACGGGCAGGCATCCTGAATGCAGGATTGAATCTCCAAATAAAATAGGCTAGCCCCGCAGTGAACAGGAGCAGCGCGGTACCAACTTTTCCCATCAGCCCCGTCAGCCATTCGCTGGAAATGTTACCCGCACCACCTCCAAAAGGAAATGCATATCCCCTGAAAAGAAACGCAAATAAGACACTGAAATAAATTACACCTGCTATAACATTCCGCAGATGTCTTTTAAATAAAAATATTTTCTTGCCGGTGATGAGGTTAACTCCTCCAACAAAAAACAGGATACAAATCAAATAAGACGCAACGCCGAACCAGTTGTAAAAAAATTGATGGGACACCCAGGCGCCCAATGCGCCCAATACGTTTTCGAATTTCACATCGCTGTCAGGAAAAAAAACGGATTGCCCCTGTACGCTGCTCTGATCCTCGCGCCAGGTTGATAAGTACGACGTAAAACACACAAACAAAAAAAGGCAGATGAGCAGCAGAAAGGCCCCTGCTATTTTATGGGTACGTTCATCACGAACCAGTTCCTTCATGCTGACCTTTTCTTCTTTTTCAGGTTTCAGCGTTCCCGGATTGCGTGACTGGCTCCTGTTTGACTTTAAGCGGTTCGCCATGGCGACAAAGATAGAAATATCCAACCTGCAATGAAAAACAATCCGCCGAATGGAGTAACAATGCCGATACTCTTAATTCCTACAGAATCAGTATCCATCAAAACGGCAAGCAGGTATAAAGAGCCTGAAAATAGAATAATGCCGGCAACAAAGCAATAGCCGGCATAGCGCAGCCATTTTTTGTTAAAGCGTTCATAGCATACGCCGGTGATGAGCAATGCAAACGCATGATAAAAATGATAGCGCACGCCTGTTTCATAGGTTGACAGCGACGCTGGAGAAAGCGAATCTTTTAAACCATGCGCGCCGAAGGCGCCGAGTACAACTGCCAGCGCAAGCAATACCGAAGCTGTGGTGACAAATGATCTATGCATGCAATATGGTTTGAATGAATTCATTGACAGGCATGCTGTCCTCTTTATCAATAATCACATCCGCCTGTTCATAATACATTCTTCGTTCATTAAGTTTCCGGATGATGTACGAACGCATGTCGTCATCAGCAATCTTCTTTAACAACGGTCTTGTGGCCTTTTCTTTCATCAGGCGGGTCAAAAGCACTTCAACATGTGTGTTGAGCCACACCACCACGCCGTACTTCTTCATTCTTTCAATATTGTTGAAAAAACATGGCGTGCCGCCTCCTGTTGAAAGCACTATCGATGGATAATCATCTATTAATTGTTCAAGCGTTTCCTTCTCCTTCATGCGAAAACTCTCTTCGCCACATTCAGCAAATATTTGGGTGATGGAACGCTTTTCTTTTCCTTCGATCACTTCGTCAAGGTCAAAAAAAGGAATCTGCAATTGTTTCGCCAACTGCTTTCCCCAATGCGTTTTGCCTGAGCCCATAAATCCAATCAGGAATATTCTCATTTACTTGAATGCATTTATTCCGGTAATATCCTGGCCGGTGATCAGCAGGTGCACATCATGCGTGCCCTCATAGGTGATCACACTTTCCAGGTTCATCATGTGCCGCATAACCGGGTATTCGCCGGTGATGCCCATGGCGCCGAGTATCTGGCGGGCCTCCCTTGCAATGTTGGCAGCAATTTCACAGCCATTTCTTTTGGCCATCGACACCTGCTGCGGTGTGGCCCTGTTTTCATTCATTAAAACACCGAGACGCCAGTTCAGCAGTTGCGCCTTCGTGATCTCGGTGATCATTTCGGCTAATTTTTTTTGTTGCAGTTGAAATCCGGCGATGGGCCTGTCGAATTGCATTCTTTCGGTGCTATACCGGAGCGCCGTATCGTAGCAATCCATCGCGGCGCCCACTGTTCCCCATGCAATGCCGTATCGCGCCTTGGTGAGACACGCCAGCGGCGATTTCAGTCCCTTCGATTTTGGTAAGATATTTTGTTTGGGAACTTTTACGTGATCGAACACCAGTTCGCCGGTTGCGCTTGCGCGAAGACTCCATTTGCCGTGTGTTACCGGCGTGGTAAACCCCTCCATTCCCCTTTCAACGATAACGCCCCGCACTTCTCCTTCAGGATCTTTTGCCCACACCACAGCCACCTGCGCAAATGGTGCATTGCTGATCCACATTTTCGAACCGTTCAATATGATGTGGTCGCCGGCATCATCGAACCGTGTTTCCATACTGCCGGGATCGGAACCGTGATCGGGTTCAGTTAATCCGAAGCAGCCGAGCCATTCGCCCGAGGCAAGCTTTGGAAGAAATTTCATTCGCTGTTCTTCGCTTCCGAATTCATAGATCGGAAACATCACAAGCGAGCCCTGGACCGAAGCGGTGGAGCGAACGCCGCTGTCGCCGCGTTCCAGTTCCTGCATCATCAGGCCATAAGCGATGTAATCCATTCCGCCGCCGCCATATTTGGCGGGAACGGTAGGGCCGAAACAGCCCAGTTCTCCCAGTTGCCTGATAATTTTTTGGGGAAATTCAGCACGCTCGGCAAACTCCTCGATGATCGGTGAAATTTCTTTCTTAACGTATTTCCGTACGGTTTCCCGAACCAGCTTATCTTCTTCGGACAGTAACTCGTCTATAAGATAATAATCGGGCGCAGTAAAGAGGTCGCTTCGTACAGCCATGCGCACAAAAGTAAGGATTACTTAGTACGATAGATTGCGTTTATAAAAGTTGATAATTACCCATGAAGTGCCATCACTTTTTACTGTCATCGCTCCTCTTCCGGGAATAATTTTTTCATCACTTGCCGAAATACCGTTGACCTGTACATTCTTTGCCATCTGCAGATTTTTGATGGTGACCTCGCGGCCGGGCCATAACGACGCGGCCGGTAAATTAACGATTGCTGTGGCCACAGAAGCGTTCATCAGCACCGTTTTTATTTCGGCCGGAATGGTATAGCTCGAACCGGTCCATGACTGTGTTTTATATTCTTCTCCTATCTTGGTCACTTTATACACGCCGTTTATCCACAGGCAGCGGTAAGTGCCGGCCGAATTGAAGTTAGAAGCTGCGATCACCTGCGCCGAGTTATCGGAGCGAATAAAGCTGAGCGGAAATTGCGGCGTGAGATATTCGACAAGGAATTCATGGCCATCTTTAACGAGGTCGCCAACATCAATTTTCAACACTTTTGCCTGGGTGGCTTCAACCCGTACGAGGCCGATATTGGGTGGCATCACCAAAGGTGATCCGGCGGTGCTTGTCTTCACCCAATAAAAAGTGGATTTGTATGGCACCGCTCTCTTCACGCCATTGATGCGGTAAGTCATTGCCTCAACGGTCGGGTATTGGCCCGTCTGGCTGATGAGATCGTGCTTCTTGCTCACCTCAAAATTCGTGTACTGGTATTTATTGGTGGTGATGAGCAGTTTGTTTGGGGTGATGGAGTTGGTAGCCTCACTTCCCATCATCACCTGGTTGGGCTGATCGCTCCACAGCGGCGATGCGCTGATGATAGTGTTCGAGCCGAGGCGGCCGGGAACAAACAGGCTCTCGATCATCGCAAACGCACCCACGAACTTATTCGCAATCGCCGTATTGGGATCGAGATTAATACCCTCGCGGATAGACATCAATTCGAACCGTCCTCCAGTGAATGAATTGTACCGCGCATCAGACAATACGATGGCTTTTTCCAGGCCCTCAAACCCCACGTCGGTAAACATGTGGCCGTTCATCGGGTCGCCGGCATTGGAACCCGGCTCCTTTACCATCACCACTCCGTACCAGCCTCCTTTGCCATAGGTGCCCGCGGGACCGCGTCCCAACTGACCGCCATAAAAGTAATTCGAGTTGTTCCAGTTACCATTGAGGTCGCTGACGCCTCTCACAGATATGCGTATTTGCGTATGGCAATGGTGAATAGTGTTGAACCGTATGCGGTTGTATTGGCACCCGGCAGGGAAGCCGCCGTCTTTGTCGCCGGTAAGGTGGATGCCGTATTTAAAATCTTTTACTTCGTTCACCTCAACATCGGCCTGCATGGCATTCTTGATGAGGATCCCCACGCCTGAGTAGGCTGCATAAGTGGCCTCGGTGGTGGCACCTGTATTTCCGCCGGCGATGAGCCCGTAGCTCTTCAGGCTTTGGTTCTGCCCTTCGAGGATGAACCCCGAACCTTTTCCGAAATAGATGTCGCCATAAATTTCGAGATATATTTTTTTCGAGGAGGTGAGCGGAAGTGCGATAGACCCTTTTACATAATAACCCCCCTGCGGTACAACCACCACCTGGTTACGGGCGGCGGCCTTGAGGGCAGCGAGAAATGCGGCGGTGTTGTCGGAGCCGGCCGAGCCGTTCCAGTCGCCCTTCATGCCGAACCATTTTACATCGAGGGGGCCCGAATACATTCTTTTGTAACGCTTGCTGCCGTTTACGATGATGGTACCGCCATTGTCGGTGCTGGTAAGATCCTTCGGATCGTAGTAAAACAATCCTTCCCTACCCTGGTCGGTAATAAAATAAGGTGTTGTGGTAGATGCTGAAATGGTTCTAAGCGAAGCGATTGTTGTTTGGATCTGCGAAAACGCAGGGGCGGCGCACAGGAATGCGCACGTCAGGATAAGCAGTGAACGATTCTTCATAAGTTAGGATTTAGGGACAATCACGGAGATTATCAAAAAGCGAACCAAATTAATTTCTCATTAAAATATTTCAGGCAAAATCTCCCAAAAAACGTTTCATATCATCATGATATTGTTGGCTGGCCTTTTTGGCGGCAGAAGCAAAGTCTTCATTGGAGGAAGCAAAAATTATTGCCCTGCTGGCATTAACCAGCAGTCCGCAATCTTTGTTCATGCCGTGCCTTGATATTTCTTCAAGGCTGCCTCCCTGGGCGCCAACACCGGGAACAAGAAAAAAATGATCGGGAAATGATTTTCTGATGTCGCCTACCAGGTGATGCCTGGTAGCCCCAATAACGTACATCAGGTTTTCGGGATTGCCCCATTGTGAAGATTTTTTGAGCACTTCCTGGTAGAGTTGATGGCGGCCCGTGGTGAGCAGCTCGAAATCGGCGGAGCCCGGGTTGGAAGTGAGTCCCAGCAGAATGGTCCATTTGCCATTGAAGCTGAGAAATGGCCTTACACTGTCTTCGCCCATGTACGGCGCAACAGTGATGGAATCGAAGTTAAGCGTTTGGAAAAAGGCGCGCGCGTATTGCGCCGAGGTATTGCCGATGTCGCCGCGTTTGGCGTCGGCGATGGTGAAATGTGAAGAAGGAATGTAGTCTATGGTTCGTTGCAGGGATGTCCATCCTTTTACGCCCTGCGACTCATAAAAGGCGGTGTTTATTTTATAGGCCACACAGTGATCGAGTGTGGCGTCAATGATTTGCTTGTTGAATTCAAACTGGGGATCGTCGAGTGACAGGAGGTGTTTAGGCAGTTTTTCAATATCCGAATCCAGTCCAACACAGAGGTATGTTTGTTTGTTCCTGATTTGGCTGATAAGCTCTTGTCTGGTCATGTTGGTGCGTTATGCATCGTCACATTTCGACGATTTCTGCGGTTTTTTCTGCGCTCATGTTAGCGTTGCGCATGGCTATGCTGCGCGCGGCCGCGCCGGCGAAGGAAATAAATGCATTGCGGGACAGCTCGTCGTCTGTCATCATCACCGGCACACCGATATCTCCGCCCTCGCGTATCTTCTGGATCAGTGGAATTTCGCCGAGGTAGGGGATGTCGTATTCATCGGCAAGTTTCTTCCCTCCCTCTTTACCAAAGATATAGTGGCGGTTGGCGGGTTCGTCGGCCTGGCCGGGCGTAACGAAATAGCTCATGTTTTCAACGAGTCCGATTATCGGCACTTTTATTTGCGACTGGCCGAACATGGCGATGGCCTTCTTTGCATCCGCCAGGGCCACCTCCTGCGGTGTGGTTACCACAACGATTCCTGTGATAGGCACGGTTTGTACCAGCGTGAGGTGAATGTCGCCGGTGCCGGGGGGCATGTCGATGATGAGGTAGTCGAGATCATCCCAAAATACTTCTGTCACAAATTGCCTGATGGCGCTGCTGGCCATTGGTCCGCGCCACACCACGGCATTTTTATCGTCGACGAGGAGGCCGATGCTCATGAGTTTGATGCCGTAACGGTCTATGGGCACGATCATTCCCTTGTCGCCTTTCCCGGGTATCATCATCGGTCTTTCACCGCGCACGCCAAACATGATCGGCACGCTGGGGCCGTAGATGTCGGCATCCATCAGTCCCACTTTTGCGCCATCGTTGGCGAAAGCCAGGGCCAGGTTGGCCGCTACTGTGCTTTTTCCCACTCCGCCTTTACCGCTCACCACGGCTATGATGTTCCTGACGTTGGGCAGTACCGATTTTGGATCGGTGCGGTTGGAAGTGGTGTTGGAGGTGAAGTTTACTTTGACAGCAGCTTCTTTGCCGGCGAGCAGCCTGATGGCGTTGACGCAGGCATTTCCGATGAGGTCTTTAAGCGGGCACGCAGGTGTAGTGAGCACAACGGTAAAAGAGACGTTATCGCCGTCAATTTTTATATCTTTTACCATGTTGAGCGTAACGATATCCTTGCCAAGGTCGGGTTCCTGTACGTTCTTAAGTGCCTCAAGTACTTGCTGCTGCGTCATCATTTAGTTTGTGTTTGCGTTTCGGGCCACAAAATTACGGCATAACGTTAAAATTTATCCCTCAAAAGGGCCATTAAGCAAAAAAACGTAGGTTTGAACACGATGAAAAGAGTTATACCCGGCCTGGTTTTGTTCATAGTTCTCGTACCCGCTGCCGCAACGGCGCAGTTCGAAAAACTGAAAGATTCCGTGGTCCAGTTGTACGGTGTGGTAATGACTGCCGACAGCCTCCAGGGAATACCTTCCGTGAGTATAATGGTGAGGGGCCAAAACAGGGGTACACTGTCAAATGAAGAAGGCGTTTTTTCCATTGTTGTGATGAAGGGAGACCAGGTGCAATTCTCTTCCATCGGGTACAAACCCAAGCTGGTGGACATTCCACGTACCATCGACGGTAATCAGTACAGCATGATCCAACTGATGGTGACCGATACGCAATACCTTCCTGCAACGATTATCAGGCCGCGGCCCACGCGGCAGCAGTTCGAGCGTGATTTTGTGAATACGGACATACCTGCGGATCAATACCTCATTGCGCGGCAGAATACGGAAGAGTCGAAACGGAGAATATTAGAAAGATCGCTGCCGCGCGACGGCAAGGAAATGTCTAATTACACCCTGAAGAACGTAGCAGCAAGGCAGTACTATTATGGCCAGTCGCCGCCGCAGAATATCTTTAATCCTTTTGCCTGGAACGAGTTTATCCAGGCCTGGAAGCGGGGGGATTTTAAGAATAAGAAGTGAGGGGGAAGGAGACGGAAGACGTGAAACGGCAATCGGCAATCGGCAAACGTATCCCCCGCTGGCGGGGGTGGCGCGGAGCGCCGGGGGTGGACCGCAAAGGGCAATTTGAAAAATATTTCCTCCGTGGGAGACTCAATATCCCACTTTTAAACTTTTAACTTTCTAAATGCCTCTGAAAAAAATCACAGTCATCGGTGCCGGCACAATGGGAAACGGTATTGCACACGTATTCGCACAATCCGGTTTTAGTGTTCACCTCGCCGACGTCAATGCATCGCAACTGGAAAAAGCCCTCCAAACCATCTCTAAAAATTTCGACCGGCAAATAGCCAAAGGCACCGCGACCACAGGCGACAAGAACAACGCCTTGTCGAACATCAAATCCTTCACCAGCATCGACGACGCCGCGAAAGAAGCCGGGCTCATCGTCGAAGCCGCCACTGAAAACGCGGATCTCAAACTCAAAATTTTTAAACAGCTCGACGCTGCCGCTCCAAAAAGC
>CBIGXK010000131.1:0-9620 GCA_966193805.1 uncultured bacterium
ATTTGGCTGTGGAGTACCTGTGAATCACGGTGAATTGGATGTTATTAACTATATGCTCAACCTTTCCATTAACGACTTCAACTATCTCCTGCCATCCAGCCGGATCGCATCATTTCCCCTGCCCAACAGAGACGATTCGAAGCTGCTCATTTATGAAAACTTCGCCATAAAACAGGACGTTTTTCGCTGCATCGCCAATCACCTGCCCGCCACTTCCCTTTTGGTAACCAACGACTCCAAAGTGGTAGAGGCCCGCATGATCTTTTATAAGCCCTCTGGCGGAAAAATCGAAATATTCTGCCTTGAACCCGATGCCCGTTATCCTGATGTCACAACGGCTTTTGCTGCTACAGGATCGGTGTACTGGAAGTGCATGGTGGGCAACGCCTCGTCGTGGCCCAACCACCTGGCCCTTGAAAAAAAGCTGGAGAATAATGTTGCTGTTGTGGCGCAAATCGCCAGCCGCGAACAGGATGGCTTCATCATCCGGTTGTCGTGGACACCCGGAAATAAATCGTTTGCAGAAATATTGCACCTCGCCGGACAAATCCCTTTGCCGCCCTACATTAAGCGGCAACCCGAGCCGTCTGATGCAGAAAGATACCAGACGATCTATGCCCGGCATGAAGGATCCGTTGCCGCACCTACCGCCGGACTTCATTTTACTCCGCGCGTGCTTGAACAACTGCAACAGAAAAAAATTTCGCGCGATGCCGTTACGCTGCATGTGGGCGCCGGAACTTTCAAACCGGTAAAGTCCACAACCATCGCGGAACACGACATGCACTCCGAAATAATCGAAGTGAAAACGTCATTCATTAACAACCTGCTGAGGCACCAGGGCAAGCCGGTCATTGCCGTGGGCACAACTTCACTCCGCACACTGGAGAGCCTTTACTGGATCGGTGTAAATATTTTCCAGAATAAAAACTTATCTGCCGAAGAGCTGCAGGTAAAGCAGTGGCAGCCCTACTCGAATGCGCCCCCTGTTTCCGCTGTCGAAGCATTAACGGCGCTGCTGGCCTGGCTCGATCAACGCAACCAGGAAGTTCTTGTGGCGCGCACATCACTCCTCATCGCACCTCCCTACAACTTTAAGATCGTGTCGGTGCTGATCACCAATTTTCATCAGCCAAAATCAACATTGCTGTTACTGGTTGCCGCATTTATCGGCACAGCATGGAAAAGCGTATATTCCTATGCGTTAGAGAATGATTTCCGGTTCCTGAGTTACGGCGACAGTTGTTTATTATTCAGGCAGTGACGTTTTCGTTAATAACGGGAACGTCAAGCGTAAAGCACGATCCTTTCCCCGGCGAGCTGTCCACTTTTATTCCGCCGCCATGTGCGTCAATGATCGTTTTTACATAGCTGAGGCCGAGTCCGAATCCTTTGACATTATGGAGGTTGCCGGTGTGCGCGCGATAGAATTTTTCGAATATTCTTTTTACGGTTTCCTTGCTCATACCTATGCCGTTATCTTCGAATTTCAGCACCATGCTGCGATTCGAATTGAAGCTTGATATTTTCAATATCAGCTTATCACCCGAATATTTTACCGCATTGTCTACCAGGTTAGAAATGAGATTCCTGAAATGCACCTCGTCGGCGTTGATGAGATCATTATCCGCGTTCAGATCGAGCTCTATCCTGCCCTCTTTTTCCTGCAATTGCAAAGTATAATTCGAAATCACCTGTTGTATCAGTTCATGCACGTGCAGCGGCGATTTATTCAGTTTTATTTCCTGCCTGTCCATTAACGCCGCCTGCAATATGGTTTCCACATGCTTGTTCATGCGCCGGTTCTCTTCCTTGATGATGCTGCTGAAATACTCCATCCTCGTCCTGTCTTCTATCACTTTGTTGTTGCGCAGTGCATCCACCGCCAGCGATATCGTTGCCAGCGGTGTTTTGAACTCGTGCGTCATATTGTTGATGAAATCGTTTTTGATTTCGCTGAGTTTCTTCTGGCGTATCAGCGCAAAAACAGTTACGGAAAATGCGCTGATGATCATCAGCGTAAAAAATATCGAACCGATGATCATCCACCTCATCTGCTTAAATACAATTGCCTTGAAATTGGGAACGATGAGGATCATGTACTGCACCGGCAGCAGGTTTTCGAGGTCGCTGCCACCGGGTGGCTGCAGCGGGTATTGCCATTGCACATTGTTAACGGTATCCGCAGTTTGTTCAACGAAATGATCAGATTTCAACTGGTATTCGAAATTCAGGAAGCCATTGTCCACAAGAACGGCAAATTCAAACGGCAGACTTTTAAGTCCCTGGTTCTGAAAGGCGGTTTTTAATTTTTCATCTATTTCGTACGTGGTAAATTTTTGTGCGATGGTGGCCGGCCTCATCAGTTCGTTTTGCAACTGGTCGGAAGGAAACGAAAAGCCGCCGGGCTTGAGGCGGTAATTTTTGAGTGAAGGCAGGGTATTCTTCTGCTCCATCAGTTCAATGCCCACGAGATCGATGGCGCGGGTGATTTTGTAGTTGAATTCTTCCTGCTTATTCACCAGCATCGTGTTAAGCCAGTTGTATTGGACGTAAATGGTGCCAATAAGTGACAGGCTGATCAGAACAATAATTACCGGGAATAATTTCTTCACCCAACAAATTTAATGAACAGTTAGCAGTAAACGGATTGGAACTCGCTGTAATGGGGCATTACATTCAAACCTTAGTTAATATTTAAGAAATCGCGCGCGAATATGCCTGTCCCCGATAAATCGCAATACCGCCATCTTTCAAATTTCCCGTAATTTACAAGTATGTTACAGCCCGGTCCCGGTATCTTATTGATAGCAGAACCGTTCCTGAAAGATCCCAATTTCAGCAGGACGGTGGTCTTCATTTGCGATCATCATGAACAGGGCAGCTTCGGTTTTGTGCTTAACCGGGAATACGGCCACACCCTCGACGAATTGATGAATAACATGGACGACCTCCGGATACCGGTTTTTTATGGGGGCCCCGTGCAACTCGACACGATCCATTTCCTGCACCAGTATCCCGACCTGATCGAGGGCAGCTATGAGATCCTCAACGGCATTTATTGGGGCGGAGATTTTGAGCTGGCCATCGATTTGCTGAAAAAGGGGCACATCGACGCGTCGCGAATCAGGTTTTATATCGGCTACTCCGGATGGTCGGAGGGCCAGTTAAAGGAAGAAATGAACCAAAAATCGTGGCTAACGCTCGAGGCCACACGAAAATTGGTTTTCCATCGCAATATCGACGAAATATGGAAGGATGCGGTAAAAAGCCTGGGCGGCGATTACAGCTTCATGGTCAACTTTCCCACCGATCCCCAGCTCAATTAAAAAAACCCCCAGCTTACGCTGAGGGTTCCAACTAACAGATTTTTCCGCGGATGATGGACCCAAATATGAATCTTACTATTTAGGCTTCCACGGGTACGGCGCCTTCAACAAGTACAGTTACGTTATTGTTGATTACTTCGACAAAGCCACCCTGGATATCGAAGAAGCTCGTCTGGTTACTTCTGTCCTTCAGGACCTTGAGCCTTCCTGCTTTCAACGCACTTACCAGCGGCGCATGTTTTTCCAGCACTTCAAACAACCCAGAGATACCAGGCAACTGAACGCCGTAAACGTTTCCGCTGTAAAGTTTTTTTTCAGGTGTGAGAATCTCTAAGTTCATTGTGTTTTAAGTGTTGTTCGGCAATCGGCAATCGGCAATTGTGAGGACTCATGCCCCTTGCTTATGACGCCCTCCGTTGCTTATCCTTGCGCCTGCGCCATCAACTTTTTACCTTTCTCGATAGCATCGTCGATGCTACCCACCAGGTTGAAGGCCGCTTCGGGATACTCATCAACTTCTCCTGCCATGATCATATTGAAGCCCCTGATCGTTTCTTCAATCGGCACCAGTACGCCCTTCAGGCCGGTGAACTGTTCCGCAACATGGAACGGCTGCGAAAGGAAGCGCTGTACCTTTCTTGCCCTTGATACGGTTTGTTTGTCTTCGTCGCTCAGTTCATCCAGACCAAGGATAGCGATGATATCCTGCAATTCCTTATAGCGCTGGAGGATGAGCTTCACATTGTTTGCGCAATTGTAGTGTGCATCTCCCACGATCATCGGCGTGAGGATCCTTGAAGTTGAATCCAGCGGATCCACCGCGGGATAGATACCAAGGTCGGCAATTTTACGGCTCAATACCGTTGTTGCATCAAGGTGGGCAAAAGTAGTTGCCGGCGCCGGGTCGGTAAGGTCATCCGCGGGCACATACACGGCCTGTACGGAAGTGATCGAACCATTTTTGGTCGATGTAATTCTTTCCTGCATCACGCCCATTTCCGTTGCCAGCGTGGGCTGGTATCCCACAGCCGATGGCATACGGCCCAGAAGCGCCGAAACTTCGGATCCGGCCTGTGTGAAACGGAAGATATTGTCAACGAAGAATAAGATGTCGCGTCCCTGTCCCTGCCCGTCGCCGTCGCGGTAATACTCTGCAATGGTCAGTCCGCTGAGGGCCACGCGTGCACGTGCCCCGGGGGGTTCATTCATCTGTCCGAATACGAAAGTAGCCTTGGACTCTTTCAGGTCGTCCATATTCACTTTGCTCAGATCCCATCCGCCTTCTTCCATGCTGTGCTTGAATTCGTCGCCGTACTTCATGATGCCGGCTTCGATCATTTCACGCATCAGGTCATTTCCTTCACGTGTTCTTTCGCCTACGCCCGCAAACACGGATACGCCGCTGTAGGCTTTGGCGATATTGTTGATAAGCTCCTGGATCAATACCGTTTTGCCCACACCGGCACCACCGAAGAGTCCGATCTTACCGCCTTTTGCGTAGGGCTCTATCAGGTCGATTACCTTAATCCCGGTGAACAGTACTTCTGTAGATGTGCTGAGGTTTTCAAACGCCGGCGGTTTGCTGTGAATGGGCCTTCCGTTCACTTTGCTTACTGCCGGCAGGCCGTCGATCGGGTCGCCGGTTACATTGAACAACCGTCCCTTGATTCCCTCTCCGGTGGGCATGGCGATCGCAGCGCCTGTGTCTGTCACTTCCATTCCGCGTACAAGTCCTTCTGTACCATCCATTGCAATACACCGTACACTGTCCTCACCGAGGTGCTGCTGTGCCTCGAGCACCAGCGTTTCACCGCCCGCTCTTTTTAATTCGAGTGCATTATAAATTTCAGGAAGTTTACCATCGAACTGCACGTCCACGACCGCACCGATGACCTGCTTGACTTTACCAACGTTTGGCATATATAACTTTAATTTTTCACTTGATTGCGCAAACTCCTGAAATTGAATGAATTCAATTGGAGTCAGGCTTTTTGATTTCCGGCTGCAAAGGTAAGGGACGGGGCTTGAATCAGGAACAATTCAGAAAAAAAATTACCGCTACATTTGTCCAAATTCAAAAAGCTCGCATGCAGTTGATCGAGGTTACAGAAAAATCTCACAAAAGGCAGTTTATACAGGTCAATGTACTCATCAATAAAAACGACCCCAACTACATCCGGCCGCTTGATAAGGATATCAACAACGTCTTTGATCCCCGCAAAAATAAGGCGCTGCGGCATTCGGAAATAACCCGTTGGATCCTGACCGATAACGATGGCAACCTCATTGGCCGCATTGCTGCGTTCGTCAACAAGAAATATAAGACCAGGGGCGATGAGGTACCTGTGGGCGGCATCGGCTTTTTCGAGTGCATCCACGACCAGGACGCCGCCGACATGCTGTTCGATGTGGCCCGGCACTGGCTGCTGCAGCGGGGCATGGGCGCCATGGATGGTCCCATCAACTGCGGCGAGCGCGACCGGTGGTGGGGGCTGCTGGTGGAAGGGTTCGTGCCGCCTCCCTACTGCCTCAATTACAATCCGCCCTATTATAGGGAACTGTTCGAAACTTATGGCTTCCGCCCATTTTTTGATCAGATCTGTTTCTCGATGAGGGTGGATGAGCAGTTGCAGGACAAGTTCTACATCCGGCACGCTCATGTGGCCGAAAACCCTGATATCAGCGCGCGACACATCGATAAGAACCGCCTCGATAAGTTCGCCGCCGATTTTACTTATGTGTACAACAAGGCCTGGGCAGGACACGGCGGGTTAAAACAGGTAAAAGAAAATATTATCCTGAAAACCTTCCGGCAGATGAAACCCGTACTGGATGAGCGCATCGTATGGTTCACCTACCACAAAGAAGAACCAATAGCCTTCTGGGTGAGCCTGCCCGACCTCAATCAATGGTTCAAACACCTCGACGGCAAATTCGACCTGTGGCACAAGCTGAAGTTTATCTGGATAAAAAAAACCAAAAGGTGCTCGAAATTCACGGGCATCGTATTCGGTACGATTCCGGAATGGCAGGGCAAGGGCATCGATTCGTTTATGATCGTTGAAGGCGCGAAACTGATCCAGGGCCGGCACCTGTACGACGAATACGAGCTGCAATGGATCGGCGATTTCAACCCGAAAATGATCAATATCGCCGCGTCGCTGGGCACCTACCGCAGCCGCAAGCTCATTACTTACCGCTATCTTTTCGACAGGACGAAGGAATTTAAAAGGCATCCGGTGCTTTGAGGGCAAAAGGCAAAGAGATTTTGAATAAGTATGCAATCATTGTAAGACCTGCTATTCCAAAAATTTGGTCATCTATACCTGAGCCTATTCCCCGGACCTCCTTTACAAAGAAAATATTTTTTCACTTTTATCCTTTACCCTTTGCCCTTTGCCCTTTGCCGTATCTTCGCTTCCATGGACAAATTCATTGTTTCCGCACGAAAATACCGTCCGCAGACCTTCGACACGGTAGTGGGCCAGGGCCATATTACCACCACACTGAAGAATGCCATAAAGAATAAACAACTCGCGCACGCCTTCCTTTTTTGCGGTCCGCGTGGCGTGGGTAAAACCACCTGCGCCAGGATACTGGCAAAAACCATCAATTGCGAAAACCTGCAGCCCGACGGCGAGGCGTGCAATGAGTGCCATTCGTGCGTTTCGTTCAACGAAGGCACCTCGCTGAATATTCATGAACTCGATGCCGCCAGCAACAACTCGGTCGACGACATCCGCAGCCTGGTGGAGCAGGTAAGATTTGCACCGCAGGCAGGTAAATATAAAGTGTACATCATCGACGAGGTGCACATGCTCAGTTCCTCGGCCTTCAACGCATTTTTGAAAACGCTTGAAGAACCACCGCCTTATGCAATATTCATCCTGGCAACAACCGAAAAGCATAAAATACTGCCCACAATCCTTAGCCGCTGCCAGATCTTCGATTTCAAGAGGATAACGATCAACGACACCGTCGGGCACCTCGAACAGATCGCGAAGAAAGAAAGCATCACCACCGATCAGGCAGCTTTGCAGGTCATTGCTCAAAAAAGCGAGGGCTGCATGCGCGATGCACTCAGCATTCTCGATAAAATTGTAAGCTTTACCAACGCCCAGGTAACCTATCACCACACGCTCGAACATCTCAACATTCTCGACGCCGATTATTACTTCAGGCTGATGGATTGCATGCTCGCGCAGGATCTCGCCGGTGCGATGCTCTTGTTTGACGACATCAACAAAAAAGGATTTGACGAAGAGCTTGTGCTGAATGGCTTCTCCGAATTCGTGAGGAACCTGCTCGTCAGTAAAGATGACCGGACGGCTGCGCTGCTGGAGGTTGTCGAAACGTTCAGGGAAAGATATACCGCCATGGCAAAGAAGGTTAGCAGTGGATACCTGGTGAGCGCACTGAACATCCTTAACGAAACGGAAATCAATTACAAGGCGGCAAGAAACAAGCGGCTGCATGTTGAGCTGGCACTCATCAGGCTCACTTACCTGATGCAGGCGCTTGAAGTGACTTCATCGGGAGAAACAGTTGTGAAAAAAAAACTGGTTGACAGTGCAAAGCCCGTAGCGTTCCGAAATATTCCTGCCATGCAGCCGGCGCCTCAACCCGCGAACAAGGCGGAGCCCAGGCTGATCATCACCAAAGAACGCGAAACAAAAACCGCCGCACCAACTGAAAGTGCACCAAAAGCGCCCGAAACGAACCCAGTTCCCCCACCAGCAACTGTTGCAGAAAAAACAACGCGCACCGCTGGCCCGAAATCGTCGAACCTCGACAAAATAAGGAAGGAGATAGCAGAAAGAAATTCTCCGAAAGGAATGATAAAGGCCCAGCCGCTGACGCAGGATAAATTGCAGGAAGCCTGGCAGTCGTATACCACCCTGCTCAGGGAAAATAAAAATCCTGCCGTACAAAGTTTCGACAGGGCAACGCTCAACATTATCAGCGAAAAAAGTTTCGAGGTGATAACGAACAACAACCTCGAACAAAAATTCATCGAACAGGAAAAGCGCGAACTGTCGGAACACATCCAGAAAATATTTGCCAACAGGCTGATCCATTTTTCTGTCAAAATCACCGACAACCCCATGGATGCCGAACCCGTTGAAAAAACGATGACGAAAAAGGAACAGTACCTGGCGATCGTTGAACAATATCCGCTGGTGAAAGAACTTAAGGACCGGCTCGGCCTTGAACTGGATTACTGACGACGGTGCGCCTGTCATTAAGTTTCCTTCATTTTAACTAATTTCACCCCTCAAATTGAAATTCTTTTATGGCAGAAGTGATATTAATGCCCCGTTTGAGTGATACGATGACCGAAGGTGTTATTGCAGCGTGGCATAAAAAGGTAGGAGATACTGTAAAAAAAGGCGACCTGCTCGCCGAAGTGGAAACGGACAAAGCAACAATGGAACTGGAAAGTTATAAAGACGGTACGCTTCTGCACATTGGCACCGATACCGGCGGCAAACTGCAGGTGAACGACCTGCTCGCCATCATTGGCAAAAAAGGCGAAGATATCGGTGCATTGCTGAAAGAACATAGTGGCGGCGCAAAACCCCAGGAAGCGAAGAAAGAAGAGGCCGCTCCCGCTAAACCAGCGGAACCTGCACAGAAAGAGGCAAAAGAATCCGCACCCAAAGCAACGGCGCAAAAAGAAGCCGCACCAAAAGAAAAGCCCTCAGGCGCTCCCGCAATCGATATTTCCAAGATGGAAGAGGTGATACTTATGCCCAGGCTCAGCGACACCATGACCGAAGGCGTTATCGCAGCATGGCATAAAAAAGTAGGCGACCAGGTACAAAAAGGTGACGTACTCGCCGACATTGAAACCGATAAGGCCACCATGGAGCTGGAAAGCTACAAGCAGGGCAAGCTATTATATGTTGGCGCGAAGGAAGGAGAAAAAATACAGGTGAACGACCTGCTCGCCATCATCGGTGGCGACAACGTAGATGTGCAAAAAATTGTAGATGCCGCAAAATCCGGCGCAGCCGGCGCCCCTTCACAGGAAACTGCCGACCAGGACGTGCGCACCCCTGCCGATTCAAATGCCGAACAACTGGCCACGCAACCCACTTCCGGACAGGCAGTGCCCACCGGTGAAGAGGAGGCGGAGACAGTAGAAGGCACCAACGGAAGAGTGAAGGCCTCGCCACTCGCAAAAAAACTCGCTGCCGAAAAAGGCATCGACCTGCGGCAGGTACAGGGTACCGGCGATCATGGAAGGATCACTAAAAAAGATATAGACGGGTTTGTTCCGCCCAAGAA
>CBIGXK010000132.1:0-9585 GCA_966193805.1 uncultured bacterium
ATTTGTACACCCATTGCTATTTTATGAAAGATTTTAGTTATAAAACCAATTCCCACCCCGCATTTATTGAAGGACTCTACGAAGATTTCACGAAAGATCCCAGCTCGGTTGATCCCGAACTGCGCAAATTTTTTGAGGGTTTTGATTTTGCCGTAGGCAACGGCAAAGCTGGCGCCAATGGCGGCGCAAACGGCCAGGCTGCCGTTGTTACTGCTACTCCCGCATCAGGCGGCGGCGAGGTAACCGACTGGAAGAAAGAACTGGGGGCCTATAGAATGATCCTTGGTTACCGCAACAAGGGCCATTTGGAGGCCAAAACCAACCCCATTCGTCCCCGGAAGGACCGGGGGGCCAACATCGACCTCGGCTTTTACGGGTTCACGGAAGAGGACCTGAACAGGAACTTTCATGCCGGCAACCTTATTGGCCTGGGCACCACCACGTTGGGCAACATTCTCAACCACCTCAAACAAACCTATTCATCGCATGTTGGCATAGAGTTCAAATACATCAGCGATCAGCGCAAGGTAGCCTGGCTCACCAACGAGATGGAAAAGAATTTTTCGCAGCCGGTCTCTCTCGAAAAGAAAAAACGCATTCTCGTGAAGTTGAACGAGGGTGTGATGTTTGAGAAGTTCCTGCATACCAAGTACATAGGACAGAAAAGATTTTCACTGGAAGGTGGCGAGACCACCATCCCGGCACTGGATGCGATCATCAACACAGCCGCCGATCATGATGTGCAGGAAGTGGTGATCGGCATGGCCCACCGGGGAAGGCTGAATATTCTGGCCAACATCATCGGCAAAACCTACGAGCAGATATTCAGCGAATTTGAAGGCACGGGCAAAATGGACCAGACGATGGGCAGCGGCGACGTGAAGTACCACCTTGGTTACGGCAGTACCATTGAAACAATGAACGGCAAAAGCGTTCATGTGAAATTGTGCCCCAACCCCTCACATCTCGAGGCTGTCGACCCCGTCGTAATCGGCTTTGCAAGGGCAAAGGCAGACGTGGTTTACGACAGTGAATACGACAAGATATTACCGATACTCATCCATGGCGATGCTTCCATCGCGGGACAAGGCATCGTGTATGAAGTGGTGCAAATGAGCAATCTGCGGGGCTATTTCACCGGCGGCACCATCCACTTTGTTATTAACAACCAGATCGGGTTCACAACAGATTTTGATGATGCCAGGAGCGCCGACTACTGTACCTCGATCGCGGCAATGATCCAGTCGCCCGTGCTTCATGTGAACGGCGACGATCCGGAAGCCGTGGTGAAATGTGTCGAGATCGCCACGCGCTACAGGCAGGAATTCAATTCAGATATATTCATCGACATGGTTTGCTACCGCAGGCACGGCCACAACGAGGGCGACGACCCGAAGTTCACGCAGCCGGCGCTGTACAATCTCATCGACAAGCACGCGAACCCGCGGGAAATATACACCAGTTACCTGCTCGAAAATGGCGAGGCGGACGCCCAGCAAATGGCCAAGGAAATGGAGAAGAAGTTTTGGAACGACCTCCAGGAACGGCTTGATGAAGTGAAGCAGCATCCGCTGCCCTACCAGTACCAGCAGCCGGAACTTTGGTGGAAGAGCCTGCGCACGGCAACGGCTGAAGATTTTGTTCACTCGCCGCAAACCGGCATTTCGGAAGAAGACTTCACAAAAGTTTTTGAGACACTGATGAAGTGGCCTGAAGATTTCAAGCCGCTCAAAAAGGTGGAAAAGATCATCAATGATAAGGTCAAACTCTTCAATGAAGAAGGTAAGATCGACTGGGCGACGGGTGAGCTGATGGCCTACGGGAGCCTGTTGCTGGAAGGAAAGAACGTGCGGATGAGTGGCCAGGACGTGCGTCGCGGTACTTTTTCGCACAGGCACGCGGTGTTGCGCGATGAAAAGTCGGACAAGGCCCACAGCCGCCTCAAAAACCTGCCGGGTGCAACAGGAAAGTTCAGGATATACAATTCTTTCTTAAGCGAATACGGCGTGCTTGGCTTTGAATATGGTTACGCCATGGCATCGCCCAATACATTGGTATTGTGGGAGGCGCAGTTCGGTGATTTCGCGAACGGCGGACAAATCATGATCGACCAGTTCATCAGCAGTTCCGAACAGAAATGGAACAGGATGAATGGCCTGGTGATGTTTTTGCCCCATGGATACGAGGGACAGGGCCCGGAACATTCCAGCGCCCGCATGGAGAGGTTTCTGCAAATGTGCGCCGAGTTGAATATGGTTGTTACCAACATCACCACCTCGGCCAACCTGTTTCATGCGCTGCGCAGGCAACTTACGTGGCCGTTCAGAAAGCCGTTGGTCCAGTTTTCACCAAAAGCGAATTTGCGCCACCATGGTTCTTATTCAAAGAAAGAAGAGTTCGTGTCCGGGGCGTTCAAAGAGGTGATTGATGACCAGTATATAGATGAGCCGGCAAAGGTGAAGAAGGTGCTGTTCTGTTCAGGAAAGGTTTATTTCGACCTTGCCGAATACCAGCAGAAAGGAAATCATAAGGACACCGCCATCATCAGGCTTGAACAGATCTACCCGTTGCCCGCAAAGCAACTGGAGGAACTGTACAACAAATACAACAAGGCAACCTGGTTCTGGGTGCAGGAAGAACCCCTGAATATGGGTGCCGCATCATTTTTGCAGATGAACCTGAAGACGATTAATTACGGTGTGATCAGCAGGCAGCCGAGCGCATCGCCGGCAACGGGATTTGCAAAAGTGCATGCGCAGGAACAGAAAGAAATTATTGAAACGGCGTTTGGAATATAGTTGTGGGAACGGAAACTTTGCCTCACATCTCACGTCTCATGTTTCACGTATATTTGTCTCCTAAATCAGAATAATTCAGGCAAATGATCGATATTAAAGTTCCGACAGTAGGTGAGTCAATCAGCGAGGTGACATTAATCAAATGGACGAAGAATGACGGTGATTATGTAGAGCGCGACGAAGTGATCGCGGAACTGGAAAGTGAAAAGGCCACCTTTGAAGTGAATGCTGAAAAAGCCGGAACACTTAAGCACTCGGCGAACGAAGGCGATACATTGAACATAGGTGATGTGGTCGCTACGATCGATGAAACAGCGGCCAAACCTGAAGCGACGCCTGAAGCAAAAGCAGCACCCGCAAAATCGGAGCCGTCGGGTAACGGGCAACAGAAAAAAGAGGAACCGGTAAAACCAGCTGCCGGCGGTCCCGAAATAAAATCTTCAGAGGTTAGGGCGGAAGAGGGCAAGCCTTCAGATATCAGGGCTACGCCTGTGGCGTCGGCTATTATTGCGGACAAAAAGGTAGACCCTAAAACCGTCGTTCCTTCCGGCTACCAGGGAAAGATCGTTAAAGATGATGTGCTCAATGCGTTGAAAAATCCCGGCCGCGTTCCGGGCAAAGCACTTTTCCAGCGCGAAGAGAAGAAGGAAAAGATGAGCAACCTGCGCCGCACCATTTCGAGGCGCCTGGTGGAAGCTAAAAATACTACGGCCATGCTCACCACCTTCAACGAGGTGGATATGTCGAGAGTAATGGAAATACGCGCTAAATTCAAAGAAAAATTCAAAGAGCAACACGGCGTTGGACTGGGGTTCATGAGCTTTTTTGCCAAAGCGTGCTGCTTTGCACTGCAGGAATGGCCATCTGTAAACGCTTACATCGACGGCGACTCCCTTATTTATCATGATTACGTCGATATTTCTATCGCGGTATCCGCACCTAAGGGATTGGTGGTTCCTGTTATTAGAAATGCCGAGAGCCTTGACATGGCAGGCATCGAAAAGAAAGTGATTGAACTCGCCACAAAGGCGAGGGACAATAAATTGTCCCTTGAAGAAATGCAGGGTGGCACATTCACCATCACCAATGGGGGAGTATTCGGTTCACTGATGAGCACGCCCATCATCAACATCCCGCAGTCGGCGATCCTCGGTATGCACAAGATCGAGGAAAGACCGGTGGCTATCAACGGCCAGGTGGTTATTCGGCCGATGATGTACCTGGCGCTGAGCTACGATCACCGCATCATCGATGGACGGGAATCGGTCAGCTTCCTCGTGAGAGTGAAGGAATTGCTGGAAAATCCCGAGCAGTTGTTATTTGGCAAGGATCCGATAAGGGCCCTCCTGGAGGTTAAATAATGAAATTTGACAACCAACTCCGCTACGCCGTTAACATTATCAACAGTTACGACGGAACAGTTCCTCTTGCCGCATGGCTGAAAGATTACTATCGCTCCAATAAACAAATGGGCTCGACCGACCGAAAAACGGTTTCGCAGATGGTGTACGGCTATTATCGCACCGGGTTCAGCCAATACAATGCGATCGAAGAAAAAATACTGGCGGGACTAAAGGCTGCCGGTCAACTGCCCAATGTGCTGGAGTATTTTGTATCGAAAAATTACCGCATTCCTGAAACCGCCGTATCAGCTATTTTTCCATGGAACGAACATATGAGTGCAGGCATCGATGCCAATGCTTTTGCTGCCTCCTTTTTGCTGCAGCCCGATCTTTTTATGCGCATTCGCCCGGGCCAACAGGAGATAGTCGAAAAAAAATTATTAGCGGCAGGCGTTGAATTTTCTTTCTGCGGAGGTGCATGCGTTCGTACAGCAAATGCGACAAAGATCGATGCCATTCTCGAAATAAATAAGGAGGTGGTGATACAGGATAGAAGCTCTCAATCAACCGGTGATCTATTGAAAGGCGCATTTAAGGACGATGAGAACATCGATGTTTGGGATTGCTGTGCGGCCAGTGGCGGCAAGTCGATTATGATCGCCGATTTATTCAAAAATGCCTATCTAACAGTATCGGACATACGCGAATCAATTATTTCCAACCTCAAGAAACGATTCGCTGCTGCGGGAATGGTGAAATATGAAACGTTGATCACCGACCTCACGAAAAACGACGGCGCCCTCCCGGGTAAGACATTCGATCTCGTCGTTGCAGATGTTCCCTGCAGCGGATCCGGCACCTGGGCGCGCACACCGGAGCAGCTATTTTTTTTCCGGGAAGAAAAGATCGCTTATTACAGCAACCTGCAAAAAACGATTGTTTCACGTGTGGCATCTTCATTGAAAAAAAATGGCGTGCTGCTATATATTACATGTTCCGTTTTCAAAGAAGAAAATGAAGAGGTAGTGGATCATCTGCTGAATAAGTGTGCACTGCGATTGGTGGAAAAACGGATATTTGATGGCTGCAACGATCGGGCCGACACCTTGTTTGCTGCTGTCTTCAATGGTTAACTATCCTTAACGTGGCGTTATTCGCGCCGTCCGAATATTGCACATAATAAACACTCTTGCGTAATAAAGGCACATACATCGGAACGTTGTAGTGGCTTCCCTCCTTTACCTGCAGCGTTTTTTCTGTCAAAATTTTGCCGTTAGCATCTAAGAGGCGAATTGTTGAAGATCCTGATGCCGGCGCTTTCAGCACCACGGTGAACTGCTGCCCGAAGGGAACGGGGTAGGCCACGATCCACTTATCTTTAAGCATTGAGTTTGCTTTTTCCAGGCGCTTTGCTGCAAGTATGGAATACGCCGTTTCAAAATTAGGTATGCCGTAGCCATAGCGGTTATCGGGATGGTTAAACCTGTCGGCGCTGCGTTGAACTGCGTCCAGAATTTCCATGTTGCTGAATTCGTTGAATGCCTGCCAGAGGCAGGCTATCAGACCGGCGATATTGGGCGTTGAATAAGATGTACCGTTTCCCGATGCGGGGTCGCCGTTGGGTTTGGCATAAACGGCGGCTTCTCCCATCGATACTACATTCGGCTTTACTCTTCCGAGGCCGGTCGGGCCCCATGAACTGAATTTGCCCACGATGCCGCTGCTGTTTACCGCGCCAACCGTCAATACACTGTCGGCATCGGCAGGGCACATCACGTATTTACTTTCGTTAGATACATTGCCCGAGTTACCAATGGCATTGACGACGATCATTCCTTTTTTGGCGGCCATGTCGGCCGCGATGGTGATGAGCGCGGTATTGCCGTCGCGTTCTTCATATTCATGGTTGTACTGTGAATCATCGAAATTGACGTAGCCGAGCGACGAGGAGATCATGTCGGCGCCCACGCTGTCGGCGCGTTCGGCGGCTTCTATCCAGTTGAATTCTTCGACAGGCTTTTCACTGGAAACATCTTCCGTTCTGAACAGCCAGAAAGAAGCTTTTGGTGCGGTACCCACAATGTATCCCGGCCGGTTTGCGGCCATGATCGAAAAGCAGTTGGCGCCGTGCACATTGTCTTCGGCGACGCTCGTTTCTTTTTTTACAAAGTCGTATTCGCCAAGCACCTGATGATTCATGCGTACGCTGTCGAACACGGGATTGATGTCGTAAGCATAAAAGCCCGCGTCAAGTATGGCAATGCTGATTCCCTGACCGCGGAAACCTTTATTGTGCAGGTATTGTCCTTCGTGTATATGTACCTGTGCGTAATTGCTTCCGTAGTCGATTGTGTCGGATGTAATTCCCTTAGCCGTTGTTTTTTTAGCGGGAATGGAAGCGCCGAATGTTTCAGCAGCCGTATTACCGGCAGGTCTTTTCTTGTGCAGTGCAGCCACAGGGAAAGTGCGTGCAACGAAAGGCAGCGAGTCGATGGAATTTATCGCTTCGGCGTTGCTCGTTTCAACCAGCACCCGGTTCAGCCATTTGGATGTGTTGAGTACGGTGACGCCCGGGATGTTGATGAGCGCATAGAGATAAGCGGGATTGAGGGGAAGGTCGGTTGAATCGAGTTCGATGTTTTGTTTCTCTCGTCTCTCAATGGCCTTTATGGAAAGAAATGCGGATGGATTCGATAATGAATAGGTGTCCGACTTTTTGTATTTGAATTTTACGGAAAAGCGGTCTTGTGCCTTTACTGAAGAAGCGGCCAGCATGCCTACTGCAAGGAACAAACAGAATGGCTTCTTCATCGGCGGATGGCTAGTTGTGATCGATAATAGACATTTTGATCCCGAATCCCGACTTATAGCCCGGGTTGCCGGCATTTGGCGGTTGATATTCCCACATTACCACCTCTTTGTAAACAAGGCCAATATTTTTTGCAAAGGTTTCTGTCCAGTAATTGCGGTAGGCCAGCCCGTCAGGAAATTCGATCGGCACGTTCGATGAATCCGCAACCTGCACAACGGTGGCCGTGTTGTCGTAGATGTTATCATTGATGGCAAACGGCTGGTCCACGCCTTCGTAAGTATAGTCCCAAATATCCATGTCCTCATCGTTGCTGAATTCATACAATTCATAAAACGGGGTGACCGGCAGGAGACTGTTGCCGTGCCAATTGAATCCTTCAGTAACGGGCAACCGTAATTTTTGGTAACGCAGGTTGTTTTCGACCACTTCAACGCTTTCCCTGGTGGGCGTAACCACGTAGGTCATTTTGGGCGTGTAGTCCTCTTCATTGGTGCTGGAAAGGTCGCGTAAATATCTCACTACCCTGAAGCTGGGCCGCTGTTCGTTGTCGGTAAATTCTTCTTCCACTACATCTTTTGCATCGTAAGAAACTATCGTGTCCTGCTGTCCGAAGTTTACGAAACGCATGGAGTCGAGGCGGTACCTTATGTATTTTCCTACCTGCATTGGATAATATTCATCGAGTTCACTTGTGGCAACGGTGGCAGATTGTTTTTTACACGAAGCCATTGCAACGAGGAGGCCGGCGAAAAGGGTAAAAGCGCAAAATTTATTCATACGATATGCCGCGGTAAAGGATTGAAACTAAACGCAAAATAAGGGCGATTATTGCCTTTTTTCGCGGCTTGCGCGGCTATCGCTGAATGATTCCGCCACCGATAACATCGTCGCCGTCATAGAATACGGCGCTTTGACCGGGAGCGATGCTTTTCGCATCTTCATAAAATTTTACGCGAATGCCGTTTTCGTCATTGTAGAGGTTTGATAATGAACCTTTGTCTTTGTATCTCACCTTCGTTAATGCTTCCATTCCATCCGAAATGCCGTCGTATTTCAGCCAGTTCAGCTTGCCCACGGTCATTTCGGGGCGGTTCAGTTCGTCTTCATCGCCCAGTACAATCGTATTGGATTCGGGGTGAATGCCGGTTACATAAACCGGCTTGCCAAAGGTAACTTCAAGGCCCTTGCGCTGGCCGATCGTATAAAAAGGATAACCCTTGTGCTTGCCGAGTATTTTGCCGTTCTTATCCACAAAATTGCCGCCTTCAACAGATTCCTGCAGGCCCGGAATGCGGTGTTTCAGAAAGCCACGGTAGTCGTTGTCGGGCACAAAGCATATTTCATAGCTTTCGCTCTTGCGTGCCAGTTCAGGATAGCCGTAGTCGAGGGCCATCTGCCTGATTTCCGGCTTGTGAAAAGAGGCCAGCGGCAGAATGGTTCGTGCCAGCAGGTCCTGCTGCAATCCCCACAGTACATAGCTTTGATCCTTATTGCCATCCACGCCGCGGCTGATGTAATACCGGTCGTTTGTGTGCCGGTTGATCTTTGCGTAGTGGCCGGTGGCAATGAAGTCGCATCCAAGGGCGTCGGCGCGCTTGAGCAATGCCCTCCACTTGATGTGCGTATTGCACATAACGCAGGGGTTGGGTGTGCGGCCGGCGAGGTATTCGTCAACAAAATTATCAATGACAAAGTCGCCGAATTCTTCCCTTATATCCAATACGAAATGGGGAAATCCATGCTGCACGGCAGCCATGCGCGCATCATTAAAGGAATCGAGGTTGCAGCACCCGGTTTCCTTCTTGCCAGACCCGCTGGAGGCATAGTCCCACGTTTTCATGGTAATGCCCACCACTTCATATCCCTGGTCGTTGAGCATCAGGGCAGTAACGGTACTATCGATACCGCCGCTCATGGCAACGAGCACTTTTCCATTCCTGCTCATAGGCGGCAAAGATACTTAGAACTTATTTCATCCCTCCAAACCTGAACCCAAAATACACGTCCGCTTGTTTTGAATCGCCGATCAGCGCCGACAGGATGCTTCCCGATCCCACGAACATGGGCCCCAGCCTGAAAGCGGCCCCGGCATTTAACGACGTGAGCGTGTTGTAGTTTACGGGCAAATACACGCCGACTTTCTTCACCTCGAACCTTGGCGTGAATGTGAGGCCCGAATAGGCGTAGCTGTTAAAACCTTTTGATTTGTTTTTGCTGAGTGCAATTTGCGACGACAGGTTCATATAGAGCCCGCTCGCAACATGGTAATCGGCCTCGAGCTGTAGGGTGGTTGGCAATGAAACTTTGTAGCTGGTATTTGCGTTTGAATGATCGGGAGTGAATAGCGAGGGTCTTGCTTCAAAGAACGCATTGTAATCGTCAACGTCTATGTCGCCGAGATCCTCCAGGGATAATTTTTCGCTTCCTTCGATATGCATATTGTATGCGCCACTGCGTTGTAAATCCTTATCGTATTTGATGGAACCGATGTCGAGCAGTGCGGCGCCAAACTTCAAAAGGTAATTCCTGCTTCCCGCGGCGGTTGGACGGAACTCATACACAAAGCCGATGTCGGTGCCAAAGCCGCTGCTGTTCATGGAAAAGATGTCGCCGGCTTCGGATTCGGACAATT
>CBIGXK010000133.1:0-9539 GCA_966193805.1 uncultured bacterium
CGCCCAGGGCCCTGTGTGATCATAAGACATGATATTGATAAAATCAAATTGCGTGAGCACGTCATTTGTTACCACATTGCCGGGAGAGCTTGGCAGTGCCGCCGTGATCAGTTTATTTTTTGATTTTAGAGCCTGTGCCAGCTCCTTTATAAAGATGCCGTAATTGGGGTCGGTTTCAGATCCAAAGGCATAGCCCGATTCCAGATCCACATCGATTCCATCTGCATCATGCTGAGTAACTTTTAAGACAAAATTTTTACTGAGGTCCCGCCTCTTATCCTGTTTTTAAAGTGCGTGGTATTGTCCCTGGTACGAACCTCCTCCGATCGAGTAAAGAACTTTCACATGATGATTGTGCGCAGCTTTGATGAACGGTGTTAAAGCAGTAAAGTCGTCGTTAAATTTTCCTGAACTATCCGGGTTAATGAAAGCCAGCATAATGTGCGTAAGCTTATTAAACGGCACTTGCGATGTATCTGCTGTCATCGCCCGATCGAGTGGATAATATCCAACGATCTTAAAAGATGGTGCCCTCTGCGCGTTCAAAGTCAATGAAGCGATAGCGGTAAAGACGAGAATAGGTAGAAGTTTTACATTCATGATTTTTATCTTTTAACATGTATTCGGGTTCCAATTACTTTGGACGGTATTATCGAAGGAAAGTATTCTGTAATCTTCACAATCCGGGAGGTGAGCTATCAACAATATACTGAAAAATAAAACTCGCGTTCAATAAAAGAATGTATGAGAAAATATTGGAAAGGCACGCGTAGATAATGAAGCTCTTTTTTGATGGCGCTGCCGGAGGCAGGAGGCTATGTATAATTTCTTCATATATTTATTGCCTCTTCCCTCCTCAAACTCCAGGTTATGCTATCTCTTTTATCTCGCCCTGCGGCGCTCTTTTTCTTGGTTGTTTTTACCGCATTGTTAACTTCCTGTAAGAAAGAAGGACCTGCTGGTCCCGCAGGCCCGGCTGGTCCGCCGGGCGCTACCGGAGAAACAGGAGAAAGCGGCGCGACGCTGATATCAAGCGGGTGGCTCAATGTGGACCTGCTGAGCGGAATTTATTCCGGTGTTTATTATGGCAAAATCGAAGATGAACGCATTACACAAGACATTGTTGACAAAGGAGTGATAAAAGTGTATGTTCTTGCATTTGGGCAAAGAGCATATGAGTTGCCTAATGCACTTTTTGGAAGTTTCTATTTCAGCTTTGCCGCCGGACAAATCGAACTTTTTTCTCCCACGCAATGGGACTCGCCCGATTATAAATACCGCTTTGTTCTTATCCCGGCGGATGAGTAGGTTAATTTGGGCGGCGTCGCCTAATAAAATATCTGGCGACGAAAAAACCCGCGATCGCCAGTGCGGCTAAAATTACAAGAGACCAGATTATCTGGCCAATGTGCGGTTGAAGTAATTCATTATTCATAAGACGGTAGTTTAGAAAAGATAAGGATGCAAAGGCAAGTTATAAAAAGTTAGGAAATGAAAGAGCCCTCTATTTACATTCGAAAAAATTTTGCACCTACATTTGCAGCGTTTACATATGAAAATGACAACATTCAGCAAACCAATATCGATAAGGTGGGCGGATCTCGATCCGAATTTTCATTTGCGGCACAGCGTATATTATGACCTCGGGGCAGCACAACGTGTGGAAGTTCTCGAATCATCAGGCGTTACGCTGCAATTCATGAAAGAAAACCACATCGGTCCCATCCTCTTCAGAGAAGAATGTATTTTTCGAAGAGAAATAAAATCAGGCGACGATGTCACGTTAACTGTAGCTGTCGCCAAAATGAAAGAAGATGGTTCGCGATGGGTTTTACGCCATTTGTTCTCAGGTGCCAACGAAAAACTTCTCGCCACGCTCACCGTAGAAGGCGCCTGGATGGACACCCGTCTGCGCAAACTCGCTTCGCCTATTCCACCGCTGATCATCGAAGGATTCGGAGGCTTTCCAAAAACTGAAGATTTCACTTTCTTATAAATAAATAAAAAGCCCCCACCTGTTGCGAGGGCTTAAAATTTCAACGGGACGGTCAGGCGGTTGCCGGCTCGCGGCTATAATAATTTAGGTGTCAAAAGCCTGTTTAGTACCTCGTAGCCGTATGTCTGGTTAAGGTGCAGAAAGTCATCTTTATAATATTTTGTATTCAGCCGCTTGGGGCCCCAGTTCAGGAACGGCAGGTAACTGTCAACAACATTAAAATTCAATGGATGCGTTTGCTTCGCCCAATTCGTAATATTCCGGTTAGTATATTCTATCGCATTGATACCGGTGGTGATTCCATCGCGGTATAAAATGTGAAATGCCGTATCGCTGGGTTTTGTGTACAGAAAGGTGATGACAACGTCAGGGTCTGCTTCCCAAATGGTATTGCATAGTCTCTGGATATTGACGCACATCGAACCAACCGACCGCTGAGCGATGATATCATTGTCGCCGGAATAAACAACCACTTGTTTGGGATTCAGTTTGTGAATGGTGTCGGTCAATTGTATCAACTGCGACCATGTTTTTCCGCCATAACCCACTTTCTTAACGGGGTATCCCGGAAATGACTGCTCCAGGTTCCATTGAGAAATCGTGGAACTGCCAAAGAAAACAATTGTTTTTTCCGGAGGAGGAGGCGGCGGTTCAACGGGTGGTTCAGGAACCGTTGCGGTATCTGTTGTTGTACTGTCGATATAGGAAGGGTCATCTACATAAGTGGTGTCGCACTTGACGATCATGATTTTTCCTTCGGGTGTTACTGTAGCCTTGCCGGCATAATTGCCTTCGGCAACAATTGAGGTTGATGATACTTCTTTTCTGCATGTTATGCCAAATAGCATGACAAAAAAGACAAGAGCGAGCGCTTGCTTCATTGTTCTAAGGTTTAGGGGGTTAATGAACATCTTTGGGCAAAAGCGTCACATCATCCTTTTAGGGGTTAAGGATGCAATTGAAAAACAGTTTGTTAGACTTTTTACCGAAAGAGGGGCTTGACAGGCAGAAATTGGATAAGGTATAAATGCATTTACGCATCACAAGTTTAGGAACGTCATCAAATTATTTTGCCGATTTCGGATTAAAACACCAATTAAAAACAGTTGTATTAATGGAAAACTCTTAAAATTTTAGCGCCGAATAAAGCATTCGCAATTTTTGCAGCCGGCCTATGGTCGACTTGAAGATGAGGCGACTCCATTGCAGCGGCATGAAATTTTAATCCAGATTTTCGCAGGTTTGGTCAATTTAAGATGCCGCTGGCTTTGAAAGGGGCAAGTCTTACATTTGCACCTTATTTTGAATCTGTGCTTTAACCTTTTATTTACTAAAGCAGGGATACATTTGACACTCAATAGTTAATATGAAAAAGATCTTCGGACTGTTCCTGGCAATTTTCGCATCTTATGCAGGTTTTTCGCAGGATTCAACTGTCGTTTTACCTTCTACGGATACCTTACCCCAGGCGGTTGATACGCTTCCGATCACCGATCCTAACGACCTGATCGAGGAATCAGCGAACGAGAGGGACCGGGAAAAGAAGAAAGTGAATTTTGCACAACTCGGGCTCGCCAGCCGGTCGAAAGATCATTTACTCATCCAGGTGGGTGTTGACAACTGGGCGAACAAACCCGATTCTATTAATATGAAGGGGCTTTCCAGGAGTTTCAACATGTACCTGATGTTCGATTTCCCTTTCAAGACGAACCCGCACCTCAGTGTGGCCGTGGGCGCCGGTATTAGCACCAGCAACATTTATTTTACCGACACCTATATTGATATTGCCGGCAAGTATGCCGACAAACTCAGCTTTATGGATGTTTCGGACACCACCCATTTTAAAAAGTACAAGCTGATGACGACGTACCTCGAGGCTCCCGTGGAACTGAGGTATACGCTGAACCCGGCACGCCCGAAAAAGACCCTGAAAGCGGCGCTCGGCGCCAAGATAGGCACCATGATCGGCGCAGGCACCAAGGGAAAGACACTCCAGGGCAGCGCCGGCAATACCGTTAACCCTTCTGTTCAGAAGGAAAAAACCAAACGCTATTTCAACACCACGCGCCTTGCCGTTACCGGCCGCATCGGCTTTGGTGTGTTGTCGATATTCGGTACGTACCAGGTAAATGCCTTCATCAAAGAGGGATTCGGTCCGGATGTACGCCCCTATTCGATCGGTTTAACGTTGAGCGGCCTGTAATGCCGCGAGCCACCAATCCATCCGCCAGATGCTAGAAAAGAAAAAAAGGACGAACGAAGAGAAGGCAGTATTGGTCGGCCTCATCCATCAATCCCAGACAGAAGAACAGGTCAAAGAATACCTCGAGGAGCTGGCCTTCCTCGCTGAAACCGCCGGCGCAAAGGCAGTTAAACGTTATGCGCAACGGTTAGCGCATCCCGATCCCCGCACGTTTATCGGCAAGGGGAAGCTCGAGGAGATCAAGCGGTATATTGATGACAAAGACATACAAACCGCCATCTTCGACGATGAGCTCAGCGGCTCGCAGATCACCAACATAGAAAAGATCCTGAACATCAAGGTCATTGACCGTTCCGACCTCATCCTCGACATTTTTGCCAGCCGCGCGAAAACGGCCCAGGCCAAGACACAGGTGGAGCTGGCGCAATACCAATATATACTTCCCCGCCTGCGCGGTATGTGGAGTCACCTTGAACGCCTTGGTGGCGGTATCGGCACGAGGGGCCCCGGTGAAACAGAGATCGAAACCGACCGCCGTATTGTCCGCGACAAGATCTCCCTGTTGAAAAAGCGGTTGTCGGTAATCGACAAGCAGGCTTCCGTTCAACGAAAAGACCGTGGTGAGTTCATCCGTGTTGCACTTGTTGGCTATACCAACGTGGGTAAATCAACCATCATGAACATCCTCAGCAAGAGTGACGTGTTTGCCGAAAACAAGTTGTTTGCCACGTTGGATACCACCACCAGGAAGATCGTTTACGAAGCCACGCCTTTTTTGCTCAGCGATACCGTGGGGTTTATCCGCAAACTGCCCCATCACCTCGTGGAAAGCTTTAAAAGCACCCTTGATGAGGTTCGCGAAGCGGATATCCTGCTGCACGTGGTGGACATTTCACACCCCAATTACGAGGAGCAGCTGTCGGTGGTGCACAAAACCCTGGAAGAGCTTGGCGCCCACAACAAACCGACCATCACCATATTCAACAAGATGGACCTTTACGAGCAGCACACCTTCGACCCCTGGCTCGAGGAATCGGTCCGTGACGAGATGCTCAAGGATCTCCGCGAACGCTGGGAGTTCGAAACACACGGCAATGCGGTGTTCGTCGCCGCCATCGAAAGGAGAAACATCGATCAACTGCGCAGCGTGATCCTGAATAAGGTGAGGGAGCTATATAAAATACGTTATCCATACCGGTCCGAGCATTTTTATTAAATGTTTGGCGATTGTGGTTTCTTAATTTCGGTGACCACATCGCGTTGTTGATTTCCTATTTTCATAGTTTTAGTTTTCCTTGCATCTATCTAAAACCGGAATATTGGATTTTATTGCTATCATCTTATTGAATATCCTGGACACGCTTAAAGCAATCGACCGTAGTCTCTTTCTTTGGATCAATGAAACGGCGTCAGTACCCGGGCTCGATTGGTTCTTCATGGGTCTGCGCGAAGCGCTTACATGGGTGCCATTGTATGCCTTCCTTTTATATTGGATCATCAGGCGGCACAAGAATTTTGCCTGGCAATTTATCCTTCTTTCCGTGCTGGTGTTTGCCGTTACGGATTATACCAGCGCCTCGTTAATGAAGCCATTCTTTATGCGCCTTCGGCCCTGTGCCGATCCTTCGCTTGAGGGTGTGATGAGACCGGTTGTAGGTTGCGGTGGTCAGTATGGGATGCCCTCTACACATGCGGCAAATCACTTCGGCATGGCGACGTTTTGGTATTTTACTATTTACTGGATGCATGGACGTAAATGGTTTTGGTTATGGGTTTGGGCGTTCGTGATCGTGTATGCGCAGGTTTATGTGGGCAAACATTATCCCGGTGATATCCTGGTTGGCGCCATAACCGGTGTCGTTGCCGGATTGCTGTTTGCTGCGCTGTTCGGCCGCTGGTTGCTGAGGTCCGTTCCCAGGTATGCCAAACCGGTAGAATGATTCCTACATTTGAAAATCAGTTTTATTGACTACTACGATGCCACCACAAATCAACCGGATCCGGCGAAGACATAATGGATTTATGCATTCCACTTACCTGTGGAACATCGTTTTCTGGTTGACGATGCTCGTTTATTTCGTCGGACTGTTTATTCCAATCATGGAGCCTGATGCGGCGGTGTATGCGCAAGTGTCCATGGAGATGCATGACAGGGGCGATTATCTTTCAATATACCACAAGGGGGTAGACTGGCTCGACAAGCCCCATTTCCCTTTTTGGATGTCTGCGCTATCCTATGAAATTTTCGGCGTTACTACGTTTGCCTACAAGCTGCCTGCGGTGCTGTTTACTTTACTGGGTGCTTTTTATACTTTTCGTTTTGGTAAAAAATTTTATTCTGCTTTACATGGATGGATCGCGGTAGTACTGCTGATTACTGCCGAGCACATCATCATTTCCAACCAGGATGTACGGGCCGAGCCTTTCATGACGGGGCTGGTGATCATGGGTCTTTATCATTTCGCTTCGTTATTTCATAGTCCGGTTTTAGGGTTTAGGGGTTCAAAAAAAGTTGACGGCGCATTGGACGCACGCGCGGGTGTTGACACGCGGTTGCCTTCGCGCCCTGGTTTTTCAAATGACTGGTTTCTTCATGCTGCAGCCGGTTCACTTGCTGCCGCATGTCTTATCATGACCAAGGGTTTGTTCACGATCATTCCCCTGGGCGCGGGCATCGGATTTTCACTGCTTTACCAACGCAACTGGAAGGCGATATTCAGCTGGCGTTGGCTGGTTGTTGCCGTTCTTATTATCGTCTTTCTTTCGCCTGCCTTATATGGCTATTACCGCCAGTTCGACCTGCACCCGGAGAAAACCATATTTGGCCAAAACAACGTTTCGGGCGTTGAGTTCTTTCTGTGGACCAGTCAATGGGGAAGATTCACCAACACCGGTCCGATTACAGGTAAAGGCGATCCCACGTTTTTCATCCATACGTTACTATGGGCGTTTCTTCCCTGGGCATTTGCTGCTTATTTTGCGATCTACCATAAAATAAAGCAGCTGTTTAAGGGTGTCACTTATGGCGAAAACTTTACATTTTTTGGGTTCATCACTTTATTTCTCATCTTTTCGGCTTCAAGATTTCAGTTGTCTTTTTATCTCAATCCGCTTTTTCCATTATTGGCCATTCTCACTACAGCAGCGCTGCTCAATATGGGCAAACGAGCTATGAAAACGTTTTCTGTCATTCATCTTGTGGTGTGCATATTGCTGGTAATCGGATTGTTTGGTCTGCATTATTTCTTTTCAGCAAATATGCCACACATTGACTCGATTGCAATTGTTGTTTTCGCGGTATTTCTTGGTTTTTTTCTCTTTTCCAGGCGAGGTTTTTACATCAAAAAGATCGTGTTTGCAACGGCGCTCATTGTGCTTGCTATTAATTATTATATCAACAGGGATTTTTATCCGGCGTTATTGAAATACCAGGCAGAAAGCGAGGCCGCGTATTTTATGAAGGCTAATAATATTGATGCGAAGGATGTTGTATTTGCCGATGAAATGGAGTCTGTGGCGGACATCATTATGCAACAGCCGACGAAAGTCGTGACGTTAGATACTTTGCGGATGGATTTGGTGGCGAATAAATATGTGTTTACCTCGGCTGAAGGGCTGCATAAGCTGGACTCGCTGAGGCTTAATTATACGATGCTGGAACAATTTGAAGACTTTCCGGTGACGAGGTTGACGGGTAAGTTTATTAATCGGGCAACGCGGTATTTGGAGGTGAAGCCGAAGTACCTGGTTCGGACCGGCAGTAAGGACATGGACAGGCCTGAAATCGATGTGACGAAGCTTGTAAGATAAAGTCGACGCTTATGCCACCTGTTGTTCTTTCAGCCATTCGGTGAGGCGGTTGCCCACCCATATTGGCGAGATCGTGGTGATGCAGGGTCGCGTTTCGCAGGTGGTTTTACGGTGGTTCGCCGCGCTTACACAGGGCGAGCACGGTAATTTTAGGTAGAAAGCCTCGGCATTTCCTCCGAGCGGTCCGTATAAAGCCGGCGTTTCCGGACCGAATAAAACGAACACTTTAAGGTGAGTTACCGACGCAAAATGCGCGGGACCCGAATCGTTTGTGAGCATAAATGTTGAAACGCTGTAGAGCGGTACCAGTTCGTTGAACTTGAAAACGCCGGCGGAGTTGATAAAGCGGGGGTCGCCGGTCATGTCGATCACTTTTTGTACATACTCTTTTTCTGACGGAGCACCGGTGGCCACTATAATAATATTGGAGAACTGGTCGAGTAATTGCCGCGCCACCGCCGCGAAATTCTCCTGTTGCCACCGTCTTTGCGGGAGCATATCTGATGCATTCACGTTCAAAAGGACGATTTTTTCGTGCCTCCAGGCGGGGTAAAGCTCTTTGATTTTGGCGCGGACCTTTGCAATTTGCGTGGGGTGAACATCGGCTTTCACGAGGTCGAGGTCGCCTTGTTTAAGGGGCACGGTAGAGTAAGGGTTATGGAATTTGTTCATGGCGCGGTTAACCAGGGAGATGAAGTTGACCGATATGTGGACGTGTGCGTTGTAGCGAACGGGGAAGTTGATCATGCTGCCGCGATAGAGGCCCTCGTCGTGAAAGCTGGCGAAGCCGATGCGTGTGCGTGCCCCGCTGAGGAAGCTGAGCAGGGCGGTGAAGCGGGAGAACAGTTCCAGGTCGATTACGCAGGTGATCTTTTTGCGGCGGCACCACGACATGAAGCTGATGACGCTGAAGAACAGGGCCACCAGGTTGCTGGAGTTCATTTTAAAGATGTTCTGCTGGGGGATGGTATTGAGTATTTCGAGAGATTTGGCGTTGTCTTTAAAGATGGCGAAGAACAGTTCGGCGTTGGTTTCGCGGCGCAGCTTGCGCATGGCCGGGTCGACGATCACGGCACTGCCCATTTCAGACAGTTCGATGAAGAGGGTGCGATCTGTGTGAGGGATCTTTTTGGGTGAAAACAGGTTTCTGATGCGCGACAGTAGGGAAGCGAGAAAGCAGAGGGGTATGCCGACCCACTTGTCTATGGTGCGCATGGCGTTAACGTTCATGCGATTAGGTGTACCGTTCGTTAGGAGCGGCCGGCTGCAAAATTAAGGTTAAGTGCGGGAATCGGTTATTGATATTTGGGCGATGGGGTACGGCAGGCGCATGACGTATTAAGAAGAAAAATATAGAAAGGAGGGTATGGGAAGAAAATGGGTATTTGTGTTTGCCGCCATCAAAAAAGTTTTACATTTGCTGCCCAAAATGCAGGTATTGTGTTTGTTGTGATTCCGGCATTTTGGGAAGTAAAATATTCCTCCTTAGCTCAGTTGGTTAGAGCATCTGACTGTTAATCAGAGGGTCGC
>CBIGXK010000134.1:0-9461 GCA_966193805.1 uncultured bacterium
GGATTTAGCAATCAGGCGGTACTGTAAAAATTTTGTCAATACCAAAACAATATTATATTTGTAGAACTTACCCTAAACCAAAATTATAACTGTAAAAAAAATTGACTGTGGCGTACGACAACAACGAAAAAAGGATGGAAAGCGTTTATAGTAAACGTATTAGGGCCGGCAAAAGGAGAACTTATTTCTTCGATGTAAGGGCCACTCGTGGTAACGATTACTACATAACCATCACTGAATCCCGTAAGAAATTTAATGAAGATGGTTACGACAGGCACAAAATTTTCCTGTATAAGGAAGATTTCAACAAGTTCTTGAAAGCGCTTACAGAAGCTGTGGATTATGTGAAAACTGAGTTGATGCCCGACTTCGACTTCGATGCATACAATCATGACCAGGCTCCTGATCATGAGACAGATCACGAAGATGCTTCAGTTCCTGATGTTGCCCTCACCTCACCGGTGGGCACTATCCCCGTGGTACCGGTTAATACGGCGGGTCCCTCAGAGAGCGAGGAAGTAGATAAGTGGTAATAAATTTTTTTGTTAGAAAGCTTCATTCCTGTTAGTAACGGGGATGGAGCTTTTTTCGTTGGTCACGGTCCACCCCCGGGCGCTTCGCGCCACCCCCGCCAGCGGGGGATATAGTTGCCCTTCGGGCAAAACTTAAAAGTTAAAACTGAAACCAATTCTTTGCCGTTTGCCGATTGTCGTCTCCTCACTGCACCTTCACCGCGCCGCCTTTTATGCGCTTGCCATCTTTTCCGTAAGCAGAAATGAAATACATGCCCTCACTTAAACCGCCAACATATATTGGCTCAACATGCTTCTTGCTCACAACGTTCACCTGTCTTTGCACCACCCGCTGCCCGTAAACATTGTGCAGCGAGATGCCATAGGTACCGGGGTTGTCGCTGGATATCTCTACATATATCCATGAAGTGGCAGGGTTGGGATATAACTTTAGCGTGAAGGGCTGGATCCCGCTGAGCGACACCACCCTCGAATATTCTATCATACCCGAGGAATTTTGCACGCGCAGCCGATAATAATTCACACCGGGCAGCGGCGACACATCGGAATACTCGCCGTTTTCCAGTTGGTCGCCGGTAATTTCTTCAAGTTGCTTGAACGTTACGCCATCGGCACTCCTTTCGAGGATCATACTCGTTGCCTCGAAATCGGGATCGGTGGTCCACGTAAGATGGTGATGATCGCCGATTACTTCGCCGGTTAGATCGGTAGAAAGGGATGGCAGCGCTTCACCGGCCAATACCATGTCGAAAACCGCCTTTGTGTTCTGGATCCCGTCTACCACCATGAGATAGGAAGTGTTGGGTGTTAGATTTGGAATCGCCTGTACAACGCCGTTGCCGGCAAATGTCCGGTAAGCTACCGGTGTAGGGTAGTTGCGGGCATCCGGGCACGATGCCACTCTGTATAATGCCACCCTTACCCCCGTCACATCAATGCCGGTGGAACCTATTGAGCAATCTGCTATTTCCCCGGGGCTGGTAATATAGTTCTGCACCTCAATGGAAAGGTCACCGCCCGATGATCCGGTACGGATGGGGTAGTAGGCGTTGTTCGTAATGTTGACGCCGGCGCCGTTGGTGGTCATCTGGTTGTACGCAGGGTCAACTAATTTATTGCTTGTGGCATGTACCAGGTCGAAGTTGACGCTGGTAAAGACCGGTGTGGCTGTTTGGGGAAACGTATCGGGGCATTCGTCTTTCACTTCAAGCACTGGAGTGAGGGGCATCATTTCGGGCGAGCCGACAACGCAGGTGCCGTAGGTGTATGAATGTGGCGTTACCTGGTATTCGGCACCGGCTTTGGCCGCATAATCGAGACTGATCCGGCGCAGGTTGTAGGCCACGGAGTAGTGCATCACCTTGGCGGGGGTTGCTGTGCCCGGGCCAGATCCCTCCATCGGATCGACGATATGTCCGAGATTAAGGGCGTGTCCGAGTTCATGCAGCAGTACCGACTCAAGATCCACCACCGAAGTCGATTCGGAAAATGGCGGGCAGGGTCCCAGCGTAAATGCGGTGGAACCCGTTGAATACCCGGTATTGCGGATAACAATGTCGAACCCTGTTTTACGCGCCTGGTTAAGCTGGTGATTGTTCGTGCAAATGGTGATACCTGAAAAACAGGTGGCCAGCACACCGTCGCCAAGAGGACCGTCATCCAGCATTGTTCCTCCATTATCATACATCACCAGGTTCTCACCATCGTCGGGATCCACCTTCTGCAAACTGCTGTTGCCTGCCTCAACAAAATTGACACCCACGCTCTCTTTCCAGGTGGTGAGCGCGCGCTGGAAGGTGGCCTTGGCGGGGCTCGCATTGATGTTTATTCCGCTGTTGGCGGTGCTGGTGCTGTACTTGATGGAATAACCGCCGTTGCCGTTCATGTTGCCAAGGGTAAACTGCTTGATGCCATAGTCGGATTCAAAGTCGGCCGTGAGTATGCTAAACCGCACTTCGAGGCTTGACGACGAGGTAACGGTATTTCCTGCGTTGTCGCGAACCCTGAAAACACCTGTTCCGGCTTTGGTGGGTACCTTCACCCGTATCCTGGTACTCGTCCATGAAATGATGAGGCTGCTGTTGTATGGCACCTCTTCAAACTGTGAGCCCGCCGATGCGTCGGCATCCGAAAAAAGCACGGCAGCACTGCCGGAGGCCGTTCCGAAACCGCTGCCATTAATAGTAAGCTCATTGTTTTCAGCATCGAGCAGCGCGCCGGCGTTCACTATACCGGGACTGAAAGAAGTAATTACCGGCGCCAGCGTTGAGTTGCCGGGTTGCAATTTTTTTGATTCCTTCTGTATGCTGAAGGTGCTGTTCTTTAGTTCGAAGCTTCTGCCTGTTTTGGCCTGTATTTGAGGGTACAGCACTTTTTCTATGTCGCTGTATTCTGCATAGGGCGCATGTGCTGTGCGGCTGGTGAGATCATATTTCAAAAAACCCTGTGAACTGCTGTACACCCGGAACACGGGCAATGTTGAAGTGAATGATGTTTTGAGACGGGCGGGTTGTTCGCAAAAGAAAATGCCCACCTGGCCGGTTTTCAGGGTTAGCAGGTGACTGGCCTGGATGGCATAATTATCGACGGCGCCGCCAACGGTGATCACATTAATCGTTTTCTTCTGCAGGCTGCCCTTAAACACTTTAAACACTTCTACTTCATTAGAAGTGTAGATCATGGTATGTGCGCGGTTCCAGAATGATTTCTTTCCAATGACTTTTCCTTCAACGATCAAAGAAGAGTTCCTGACCTTGTCATCAACAGAAACGGGGTATATTCCCTGCGACTGGGAAACAACAGCACAAAGAAGCAGGCATCCTAAAATAATTCCAGCCAGGCCGGTAGAACGTCTCATAGGTTTATGATGTTGAAATAAGCGAAAACGTCCAGACAAAAGTTTAATTGTTCGTCCTCATTATCTTAAACGTATTAATCAGGCCATTGGTTGAGCAGTCGTGAGTATCGACGGTTGCCGTGCTTTCAAGTTCCGGAAGGATCTTATTGGCCAGCGCCTTGCCCAGTTCCACTCCCCATTGGTCGAAGCTAAAGATATTCCATATTATACCTTGTACAAATATCTTATGCTCATATAAAGCAATTAATTGGCCAAGAGTGTAAGGGGTTATCTGTTTTACCAGGATGGAGTTGGTGGGCTTGTTGCCGGCAAAATATTTGTAAGGAGCGGATTTCGCATCTTTTTGCGCATCTTCTTCATTTTCATCGGTGGTTTTACCATTCATCAAAGCCTCGGTTTGGGCGAAGAAATTAGATAGCAGCTTCACGTGCTGGTCGCCGAGAGGATTGTGGCTGATAGCAGGGGCGATGAAATCGCAGGGTACCATCACGGTTCCCTGGTGCAGCAACTGGTAAAAGGCGTGCTGCCCGTTGGTGCCGGGTTCGCCCCATATCACCGGACCCGTGGAATAGGTGACCTTTTCGCCGTTACGGTCAACCGACTTTCCGTTGCTTTCCATGTTTCCCTGCTGGAAGTAAGCGGGAAAGCGATGCAGGTATTGGTCGTATGGCAGGATGGCCTCTGTTTGCGTGCCAAAGAAATCGGTGTACCAGATACCGATGAGGGCCAGCATAACGGGTATGTTCTTTCTGAATGGCGTATGGCGAAAATGATTGTCGGTGGCATAGGCGCCGCGAAGCATCTGTTCATAGTTGTCGTATCCTATCGTCAGCACGATGGACAACCCGATGGCGCTCCACAAAGAATATCTTCCTCCCACCCAATCCCAGAATACAAACATGTTCTGTTTATCGATGCCGAATTTCGACACTTCTTTTTCATTGGTCGAAAGGGCCACGAAGTGTTTCGGAATGTCTTTTTCAGCACCGTAGTTGAGGAACCATTTTCTTGCGGCATGCGCGTTCGTCATCGTTTCCTGTGTGGTGAAAGTTTTGGAAGCGATGAGAAAAAGCGTCTCTTCGGCGTCCAGCTTCTTCAGTGTTTCGATAATTTGCGTGGCATCAACATTCGAAACGAAATACGTTTGGATACCTTCGATCCAATACGGCTTAAGGGCTTCTGTGACCATGTACGGACCGAGGTCACTTCCGCCGATACCGATGTTAACGATGTATTTTATTTTTTTGCCGGAGTATCCTTTCCATTCACCGCTATGAACTTTGTTCGCGAACGCTTTCATCTGTTTGTTCACAGCGTGCACCTCCGGCATTACATCTTCGCCGTTGGCGTACACCGGTTCGCCGGAAAAGTTGCGGAGGGCTGTGTGCAGAACCTGGCGTCCTTCGGCTTTATTGATCTTTTCGCCTTCGAACATGCTGTTGATGGCTTCCTTCACTTTACATTCATCGGCCAGTTGCAGCAGGATGTCGAGTGTTTCGTCGGTGATGATGTTTTTGGAGTAGTCGACGAGGATGTCGCCTTCTTTGATGGAGAATTTTTCGAAGCGTTTCGGATCGTCTTTAAACAATTGCCTGAGGTGCCATTGCTTCGCGGATTGATAATGAGCTTTTAGCTTATTCCAGGATACTGTTTGATCAGGCTTTATTGAAGGGAACATTTATGTGATATAAGTTAAAAAGTTAAAAGTCTTTGCTGGTTGTCCACCCCCGGCGCTTCGCGCCACCCCCCGCCAGCGGGGGGCACGTCTCCCGTCTCCCGTTTCCCGTCTCCCGTCTCACGCAACCGCTTCCTTCTCTTCTTTGAACGCTTCCCTGGGCTTCAATCCCAGCATGTCGAACATCTTCATATCATCATCAAAAGAAGGATTAGGCGTGGTGAGTAGTTTCTCTCCCGCAAATATTGAATTCGCACCGGCCATAAAACACAACGTCTGTTCGGCCACGCTCATTTCCGCACGGCCGGCACTCAACCGAACCATGGTGGCGGGCATCAGTATACGCGCAGTCGCGATCATCCTTACCATGTCCCACACATCCACTTTTGGCTGCTCGGCAAGCGGCGTTCCTTTAATCGCCACAAGCGCATTGATCGGAACACTTTCCGGATGTTCGGGAAGCGTTGCCAACGTGTGCAGCATCTTTATCCTGTCTTCGTGCTTTTCGCCGAGCCCGATAATGCCACCGCAACAAACGGTAACACCTGCCTTCCTCACGTTATCGAGTGTGCGTAAACGGTCATCGTATGTACGCGTGGTGATAATTTCGTTGTAGTATTCCGGGGAAGTATCCAGGTTGTGATTGTAGGCATAAAGCCCCGCTTCGGCCAGCCTTTCGGCCTGCCCCTCATTCAGCATGCCCAAAGTGCAGCATACCTCCATTCCCATTTCGTTCACGCCTTTCACCATATCTATCACTTTGTCGAAGTCGCGGTTATCACGCACTTCCCTCCAGGCCGCACCCATGCAAAAACGCGTGGATCCGGCTTCTTTCGCCTTCCTGGCATACTCGAGCACTTCTTCTTTTTTCATGAGCGCCTGCACGTTTACCCCTGTGTTGTAGCGTGCGGCCTGCGGACAGTACGCACAATCTTCCGAGCACCCACCCGTCTTGATCGAGAGAAGCGTGCACACCTGCACTTCGCCTGTGTCGTTATATTGCCTGTGTACTCCGGCGGCGCGGAAAACCAGTTCCAGTAAGGGCTGATGATAAATTTCATTGATTTCTTCTATTGTCCAGTCGTTCCTTAGGCCTTGGGTCATACACAAATGTTTAGGGGCAAAAGTATTAAATATTACCTCTTTTCCATGAGGTATATGATGCGCGGCGTTGTACCCGCTTTTTCGCTTTTCACAATGTTGAAATATTCGGCAAAGGATTCCTCAAAGATGGTTAACGTGTAATCACCGAATACATCTTTACGGCTCGCCAGCATCTGCTGCACTTTCTCATCTTCACGTGGCACCCATTCAACAATCAGCCACCTTTCCGTTATCTCTCCCAAATAATTGGCAAGTGCCCGCAATGAAATGTTGCGGCCAATCACCAGGTGATGCACAACCGCCAGCGCCGCCACTAGTTCCGTCTTCACTCTTTCATGGAACGAGGCACGCTCCCGGTTCCTGAAACCGATGGCGGGAGTGGGATTGGCAGTATCAACAACAACTGGAAGTAAGTTAGCATAGGCATTGTTTTTTACGTTTTTATAAAGTTTGCTGATGCTTCTGCTGTCGCTATCGGCAGCGACAACGTTCATGCCTGCCTCCAGCATGATCTTCGAAAAATATCCATCGTTCGCGCCGAGATCGAGTGCGGTGGAGGCGGTAAAATGTTGAAGGAATTCGCGAAAAATTTGCTCCTTGGCTGCCAGGTAATCTTTCCCGATAATGGATGTTTCATAATAGTCGGACCATTCGGATTTTGCGGCGCGGCCATTCAGGTTCTGAATTGTTCCTTCAAGATGGCTGATGAGTTGCAGCAATTTTTTCCTGCTGAATTTTTCGGTGTCCCGGTTCGTTCGGGAATTTCTTGTTACTGTATTTTGAAGATAAACATGCAGCCACACCCCAAGGCTCAGGCTGCTTTTTAACGGCAGCAGCTTCGAGGTGATATCAACAGGAATGCCTTCGGGATAAGCGATCATTATTTTTTGAATGTCCGTTTTCAGGTAATATTCGAGGTACAGCGGAAATAAAAACAAATTGCAGAATTGCCTGTAAGCCACCCACGGTTTGGTTTCATCATATTTTTCAAAAGAAAGCGTGTCGATGAAGACGGGGCGCCCCTTATGGAACTGAATGTTGAACGGCGTGGCATCCTTGATGACCATGCCGTGCTGCATTGCCGTGCGCTGCACATTTAGCGTGAGCAGTGCGGCATCCCTGAACTGACCGTAACACCATTCGTAAGGATAGGTGATGAAGGGTACCTGCTCGGGCTCGAGCGTCTTATAAGCGTTTGCAGGGTCTGCTACCGGCTGGTTGACGTCCCGGTGCGGGATGAGCATCTGCTTTGCGGTGAGCGCTTCGTAAAGGCCGGAGTTCATCAACAGGTCGTAATCGGCGGCGTAGCTGCGGTTCACCTGCCGGTAGTATCTGCCTTCATGCCGGAAGATAAACCCCGAAGGGTCCCTGAAAGAAGATGGATGGAAGAGATGAGATGGCATGTGAATGGGTAACGATGGGCAATGGGCAATGGGCAATAGGCAATAGGCAATCGGCAATCCGTATCCCCCGCTGGCGGGGGTGGCGCGAAGCGCCGGGGGTGGACCATCAGCAACCTTCACCCGCTAAACCTCATCCCGCTTGTCCTTTTTCCGCGTAAAAAATGACCTTATCCTCCACCATGCCGACTTAAAATAAAATATCGCTCCCAATATCGCCGCAATGATCATCTGCACCAGGTAGCTTCCGCTGCCCGGATCAACATACAGCAATATGGTGCCTAAACTCATAGGTAGCTGAGATTGGTTTTTGGCGTAAGCGACAACAACGTTTCATACATAAGCTGTACGGTTTGCTCTATGTCTGTTCGATGGATCATCTCGACAGTGGTATGCATATAACGCAACGGAATCGAAATAAGTACCGAAGGACAGCCGTCATTTGCGTAGGCAAACGAATCGGTGTCGGTTCCGGTGCTTCGCGACACGGTGCGCATCTGCACGGGTATCTTCTTCTTCTCGGCAACATCCTGCACGAAAGCCAGCAATTTGTTGTGTACTGCCGGACCAAAAGCCAGGCTGGGCCCCTTTCCGCAAAGTACATCCCCCTCAATGGCCTTGCTGATCATCGGGGTGTGTGTATCATGGGTAACGTCGGTAATGATGGCCACATTCGGTTTTATGCGCCTCGCGATCATCTCTGCACCGCGTAATCCGATCTCTTCCTGCACGGCGTTTACCACATAGAGGCCAAATGGCAGCGTTTTTTTGTTTTCTTTTAGCAGGCGGGCTACTTCGGCGATCATGAACCCCCCGATGCGGTTGTCGAATGCACGCCCGACCAAATGGTTGTAGGCCAGTTGCTCGAAGCCATCCGCGTAGGTTACCACCGACCCGATGTGAATGCCCAGGTCCTCCACTTCTTTTTTTGATCTCGCCCCGCAGTCGAGGAAAAGGTTGTCAACCTTCGGTTGCGTTTCCCTTGAATCCGGGCTGTTGATGCGCGTGTGAATCGCGGGCCATCCGAATACGGCCTTAACGGGCCCCTTCTTGCCATGCACAAATACGCGCTGGCTGGGCGCTATCTGGTGATCCACGCCGCCGTTTCTCTTCAGGTACATCAATCCTTCGTTGTTGATGTAGTTCACAAACCAACTGATCTCATCGGCATGTGCCTCGATCACCACTTTGAAATCGGCTTTGGGATTGTTGATACCTACCGCTGTTCCGTAAGGATCGACCATTGTGGTATCCACAAGCGGCTTAACGTAGTCGAGCCATAATTTCTGGCCACTGCTTTCGAACCCTACGGGTGACGGATTATTGATGTAGTTTTCTAAAAATTTAAGGGACTGATCAGTTAGCACCGACCGCGACTTTACCGTTTTAGCCATTACAAATTTTTTGCGAAAGTAGCGAAAATTAGGGCTTGCTCTGAACTACGATAGGTGTGGTGATGGTGTCGCTAACGTTACCTGCAACGTCCTGTACATAAATTTTAAATTCCATCGTGTCATTTCTGTCGGGGTCCTCCTGCAAAAATAAACCGGGAACCCTGATCTCCATTTCACCTGTGGAAGTTTTTGGAAATTCAGGCAACTGGGATCTTATCGTGTCGGCCTTATCGTTAGATGCAGCATCCTGTATCGGGATAATATTGAGCCGGTCGCGAACGTACGTGATGGTTCCGCCGCCGAGGTCGCCTTCCTTATCGTCGTATTCAATCGTCATCACCAGGTCGGGAATGAACTGGTTTATCGTGTCGAGCAGGAACTCATTTCCGTTCATTTGCTTTAACTCAATGGATGGTTTGCTTTCCAGCTTATTTTTGCTGCACGCTGCCGCTACAACGAGAAGTGAAAAGAACAGAAAATTTCTTTTTAGCATACAAA
>CBIGXK010000135.1:0-9368 GCA_966193805.1 uncultured bacterium
AAAATAATCCAGTGCCGCCTTCAGAGGTGAGATGGGGCAGCTTCGACAACCTGTTTGAAGAAACTAGGAAAAGGCTGCAGACGCTGCTCGAAACCGCCGCCGCCAAAGCTTCAACCGACCCGGCATCGCAGAAGATCGGCGACTTCTTCACCAGTGGTATGGACAGCCTCACGATCGAAAAACGCGGCTTCGAACCCATCAAGCCCGAACTGGAACGCATCAGCCAGGTAAACGATGTAAACGACGTGCTCGAAGAGATCGTTCAGCAGCACAGAAGTGGCATCAATTCAACATTATTTGCCTTCAGCGTTGACCAGGACCTGAAAAATGTGAACGTGTACATTCCGCAGTTCGACCAGTCGGGCATCCTCCTTCCCGACAGGGATTATTATTTCAAGAACGACGCAAGATCCATCGCAATAAGGGAGGCGTATGTGCCGCACATCAGGCGCATGTTCATGCTTATTGGCACAGACAGTGCCGCGGCGCAAAAACAGGCGGAAGCGGTCATGCGGATGGAAACATCGCTTGCCAAAACGCACCTCACACGTGTTGAGCTGCGCGACCCGCAAAAGATCTATCATAAATTCCTGGTCGCCGACCTTTCTTCTTCAACACCGTCCATCAACTGGCAAACGATGCTGCAGGCATTTGGTGTTACGGCGAAGGTGGACAGCATACTCGCCAGCAATCCCGTCTTCCTGAAATCGGCGGATTCATTGCTGACATCGGCATCCATTGACGACTGGAAAAGCTACTTAACCTGGCACCTGCTCAGGAATACGGCTTCCTACCTGAGTTCTCCTTTCGTTGACGAAAACTTCGCGTTTTCCCGGGTATTGTCGGGTCAGAAAGAACAGACACCGCGATGGCAGCGTGTCAGCAACCTGATCGACAGGCAGCTCGGCGATGAGTTGGGAAAATTGTACGTCGCGAAATATTTCAGGCCCGCCGCAAAATCGAGGATGCTGGCGCTTGTCAATAACTTGCAGGCCACCTTTGCTTCGCGCATCAAAAGGCTCGACTGGATGAGTGCGGAAACGCAACAAAAGGCCCTGGAAAAGTTGAATACATTCACGAAGAAGATCGCTTATCCGGATAAATGGAAAGATTACAAATCTGTTGTCATTAAAAAAGATGCTTTCCTTTCGAACGTCCGCAGCGCGGCTGCCTGGAACTACAATGATATGATCCGTAGGTACGGCCAGCCGGTTGACAAGAGCGAGTGGATAATGACACCACCTACAATTAACGCCTACTACAATCCCACCAATAATGAAATTGTTTTTCCCGCGGGCATACTGCAATTTCCCTTCTTCGACTTTGAGGCGGATGATGCCATCAACTACGGCGCTATCGCCGGCGCCATCGGTCATGAAATGACGCATGGCTTCGACGATCAGGGAAGGCAGTTCGCTGCCGATGGCAACCTGCGCGACTGGTGGACAGAACAAGATGCAACAAAATTCAAGAAGCTGGCTGATAAAGTGGTGAAGCAATACAGTGAACTGACCGTTCAGGACACGATTCACGTTAATGGGCAACTCACATTAGGTGAAAACCTTGCCGACCTGGGCGGCCTCGCGATAGCGTACGAAGCATTCAGCCACACCAAACAATTTAAGGAAGGCAGGAAGATCGACGGGTTTACGCCGCAGCAGCGTTTCTTTTTGAGCTGGGCACAGGTGTGGCGGACAAATATTTTACCCGAAACAGAGGCGCAGCGCATCATTATCGATCCTCATTCGCCACCGCAGTACCGTGTAAATGTTCCATTGTCGAACCTGAACGAATGGTACGATGCATTTAATGTTAAAAAAGGCGACAAGATGTTCAGACCGGCGGATGAACGAATAAAAGTGTGGTAAGAAATTTTATCAGGAGAATAAACAGCAGATAAAGATGAAATTGTTGATGTTAGCGGTCGCAGCCTTTAGCGGCATCATAGTAAACGCGCAGCAGTCGCCGGGAAAATTTGATGCGTCGCATCTGCCAAAGCTCAGAGGGCACCACCTGGAAGAATATAATTTTGATGTATCGGTACATCCTGAAAAGTGGAACCAAGGGCAATCGGGTTTGCACGCTGCTTTCGGCTCGGCCGACCAATTGTATTTCAGAAAAGAGGTGCCTGAAATCGCACTTGCCGGGCAGCAGCAGCTGGTAGGCTGGAAAGGGGAGAGGGTGAACATGCAGGTACTCGTGTGGAGCAGCGACACGCTGGAGCAGGTAAGATTGCGCGTTCACGATTTTATTAGTGATAAAGGAGGAAAGATCGGCAGCGAAAATGTTGAGACGAACCTGGTGCGTTACGTCATTTCAAATTATCCCTACGGCGCAAAGGATGCTGTGTGCGGCAACTCGCCTTACAGCGATGGCTACCTGATGCCCGACAGGTTTGAAAAGTTCGACCGCTTTGATGTTCCGGCCAAAACGGCGAGGCCCGTATGGATATCATTGAACGTTCCTGCTGATGCGGCTGCAGGAAATTACAAAGGCACGATAGACGTGCTGAGCACGAAAGGAAAGCAGACGCTGAACATTTCAGTGCGCGTGCAGAACAAAATCCTTCCGCCGCCGGCAGAGTGGAAACACCTCCTTGACCTTTGGCAGAATCCCTGGGCCGTGGCGTGGTACAACCATGTGGAGCCATGGTCGGCTGAGCACAAGGCGCTGCTGAAAAAACATCTGAAGCTTTATGCCGATGCCGGAGGCAAATACATTACCACCTATGCCGTGCATTCTCCCTGGGCGGATAATTCTTACATGATCGAGGGAGGAATGATCGAATGGATAAAACACAAAAACGACCAATGGACGTTCGATTATTCCATCTTTGACGAGTACGTGGAACTGGCGATGGAATGTGGGATAGACAAAGCCATCACGCTATACACACCCGTACCGTGGGGAGAAAGGTTCCGGTATAAATCTGCCGAGACAGGAAATTATATGTACGAGCAATGGGTGCCTGAGTCGCAGCTATTCAAAACCAACTGGAATATCTTTCTGACGGATTTGATGAAGCACCTGAAGCAGAAAGGCTGGATGAAGATTGCTTACCTGGGCATCAATGAAAATGCGATGAACCAGACACTTGCGGCGATTAAGGTGATAAAGGCGCATAGTCCGGAATGGCGCATTACGTATGCGGGCGACTGGCACGAAGAGCTCGATACGCTGTTGAATGATTATTCTTATTTGTACGGCAAGGAGCCGACTGAAAAGGAATTAAAGAAAAGGAAGGCGCGCGGCGCCACATCTACCTATTACGTGTGCTGCAATCCTCCTTATCCCAATAACTTCTTGTTTTCGCCACCCATCGAGGGAAGGTGGATCAGTTGGTATTCGGCGGCAAGCGGCTACGACGGCTTTTTGCGGTGGGCGTACGACGCATGGCCGGCGGACCCTGAAAGGGATGCGCGGCACGGTTCGTGGGCGGCGGGCGATTGCTATCTCGTTTATCCGGGTGGCAATAGCTGTATTCGTTTTGAAAAGTTGAGAGAAGGAATTGTTGATTTTGAGAAGATCAGGATATTAAAAGAAGAGGCAGCTGCGGGCAAGGATAAAAAAGTGCAGGAGTTATTGCGCCAGCTCAACGAACATTTGAAAGTGTTTACAGCAGAGAAAGCATTTGATACGGAAAAAATAAAGGGAGATGTCGATAAGGGAAGAAAGTTGATTGAGGAGTTGACGGATGCGTTGAGCGGGTGAGGCGGCAAAGTGCAAAGGTGAGACGCGAGACGTGAAAGATTTTAACTTTTAACTTTTAACTTTTAAGTTTTAAGTTTTAAGTTTTGCCCGGAGGGCAAACGGCAATAAAAAATTAACTCTCCCCCAAAGACGAATTAAACAACGGTAACTGCGCCGCCGAGCCAACCCCGGCAGTCACCTTCTCCCGAAAATTCGCAACAGAAATTCCGAGCAGGCGTATTTTGCTTTGCTCGGGATTTATGGTCAGTAGTAATTGCCTGGCAGTATTAACAATCAAAGAAAGATCATTTGTGGCCTCGTCGAACGATTTACTGCGTGTGATAATTTTAAAATCGCTGTACTTCACTTTCAGGGTCACCGTTCTGCCCTTCAGCTGATGTTCCGTCAGGCGCCTGTTAACGATCACCGCTATTTTATCCAGCGCTTCATTCATTTCGGGAATCGTAGTCAGATCTTCCGGGAATGTGTCTTCGGCACCCACCGATTTCGTTTCCTGGTTGGCTTCGACGGGCCGGTCGTCAATACCTCTCACAATCTGAAAATAAAATCGTCCCACCTTGCCGAAGTGCTGCACCAGCTCGCCTTCGCTCAGCTTTTTTAAATCGGCTCCCGTATGGATATTCATATTCTTCATTTTCGCTGCCGTTACCTTTCCAACACCATGAAATTTTTCCACGGGCAGTCCCTCAACGAACGATTCGATCTTTGAAGGACCAATGAAGGTGAGGCCGTCGGGTTTTTTCATATCCGACGCGATCTTCGCAATAAACTTATTCACCGATACACCCGCCGAAGCGGTAAGCTGCAGCTCCTCTTTGATGGCTTTCCTGATAAGTGTGGCAATGTCGATTGCCGAACCAATTCCCTGCTTGTCGGTGGTTACATCGAGATATGCCTCATCGAGCGAGAGTGGTTCGATCACATCAGTGTAGCGCAGAAAAATTTGCCTTACCTGTTTGGAAACGGCTTTGTAAACATCGAACCGCGGTCTCACAAAAATAATGTGCGGACACAGTTGCAGGGCCCTTTTTGAAGGCATGGCCGAATGAACGCCGAACTTTCGCGCTTCATAACTGCACGTGGCCACCACACCGCCGCGCCCTTCCGGCGATCCGCCCACGGCGATCGGTTTACCCTGATATTCAGGATTATCCCGCTGCTCAACCGACGCGTAGAAGGCGTCCATGTCCATATGAATAATCTTCCTGTTCGAAAGCATCGTGCGGCGTGCAGTTTATAGTAAAAATACTTCGCTTTTACAGATATTTTTTTCAAAACATGTGTGGAATTAAGACAATATCCATCAACTTTGACTCCCTATCTTTGCGGCCTAAAAAAATCTGTACATGACCTTATTTGTAGCAGGACTGCCATTCGACATGGACGAGCAGGAACTGCACGCGATCTTTAGCGACTACGGAACGGTCGCTTCAGCGAAAGTTATTTATGACCACTCGCAGAACAAGAGCCGGGGCTTCGGCTTTGTTGAATTCCCCGACGAAGCACATGCGCAGGCAGCGATCAGCGCCCTCGATCGTGCAACCCTCGAAGGCAGAACGATGACCGTGAAAGTAGCCGACGACAAATCGTCTCGCCCCACCCGTACCCCTCGCGGCTATAAGGGTATGCAGCAGACGTAAGCAGGCAGTTACAATGGACAACAACGAGCACATACTGGATAATCCCGTGTGGAACGCTTTTACCACCGGCAACCAGGAGCTTTCACATGGGGATGATACGGTCCGGTATCTAAGCGAAGATGTTTCGCCTTTTGTTGGACTGAAAGACCTGAACGCCACAAATTTTCAAAAGCTGTGGAACTTCCTGGAAAATGGAAGGGTAGTGGTAGTGATGGCCCAAAGAGGAGTGGTGATACCCGGCATGTGGAAAACGTTATTCGCCGTAGACGTCGAACAGATGGTGTACCGTGGCAACACGCACACCGTTGATGCGTCTCAGCGGGTGGTTTCACTGGGACGAGAGGATGTGCCCGCTATGCTCGAATTAACGAAAATGACCGATCCCGGGCCGTTTGAGCAGCACACGATTCGCTTTGGGCATTACGAGGGAATATATCGCAACGGCCGGCTGGCGGCCATGGCAGGGCAGCGGATGAACCCCGTTCCTTATGCCGAGATAAGCGCTGTTTGTACACATCCCGATTTCACGGGCAGTGGATACGCTTCACTCCTCATGAAACGGCAGATCAACAGGATGCTGGCCTCCGCAGGCATCCCGTTTCTCCACGTAAAATCTTCCAACGAAAGAGCCATCAGGCTTTACCAGCATCTCGGGTTTGCGATTCGTAAAAGCCGGTGCGTGTATGTTATCCAAAAAAACAACGATTGAACGATCATTGCGATCCACGCCCTATTGCCCTTTCGGGGAAAACTTAAAAGTTAAAAGTTAAAAACCTCTCCCGTCTCCCGGTTGCCCTTTGCCCGTCCAAAAAGTGTAATATTGAAGTAGCTTCCGCGGGTTTGATGCTGTATGTCAACCGTGGTAAATACTATCGATATGCGTTATGCCTTTTTCTCCGGTATATTTTTGTCCAGCCTGCTGTCCTGCCATCAGCCTGCCGAAGTGAAGAACAAATCAATGGAAGAAGTGGCGGGCAATGAAGACGTGCTTCAGTACATGAAAAGTTTTGATGGCCGCGGCGATCTTTCCGACACGGCCAAAACCGTGGCGCCCGGTGACGCACTGCGGCTTTTTACCGTTTCCCCCGACCTGGCCATCGACCTTGTTTTAGCCGAACCGCATGTAACACAGCCGGTGTTTATGTGCTTCGATAGCCGTGGCCGCCTGTGGGTGGTGCAATACGATCAATACCCTTATCCTGAAGGATTGAAGGTAACAAGCATGGACCAGCACATCCGTGCGCAGTTCGATAAAATGCCGCAGCCTCCTCCCGCGGGAGTGAAGGGAGCGGATAAGATATCTGTATTTGAAGACGAGGATGGCGATGGCCGTTTCGAAAAAGGTAAAGATGTTATCACCGGCCTCAACATTGTTACCAGTGTGGCCTTTGGACGGGGAAACATATGGGTGCTGAACCCGCCGTACCTGTTGGCGTACCCGGATGCGGATGATGACGGCACGCCGGATGGCCCGCCCGTGGTGCATTTAAAGGGATTTGGGATAGAAGACACACATGCCGTGGCCAATAACCTTCGCTGGGGACCGGATGGCTGGTTGTATGGCGCACAGGGCAGTACCTGCACAGCCGACGTCAGTTCGGCAGTCACAAAGCATGTTCGCTTCAATGGCCAGGCCATCTGGCGATACAATACCGACACGAAAGTGTTCGAGGTTTTTGCTGAAGGGGGCGGCAATACTTTTGACATCGAGATAGATGAAAAAGGAAGGCTGTATTCCGGCGACAATGGGGTTTCGCATGGACAGTATTACAAGCAGGGGGCGTACTACCCGCGCAACCTTGGCAAGCATGGGGCGCTTACCAATCGTTATGCATTCGGCAGGCTCGAAAACATGGCGTTGAAAGGAGAAGAGATACGTTTCACGCATGCATTCGTGAGGTACGAAGGCGCTGCATTACCCGAGCGCTTCAACGAACACATGATTGCGATAAATCCGCTGCAGGGATTCGTACAGCTTTGCCGGTTCGAGCCGAACGGGTCAACATTTGCCACTGTTGATGAAGAAAGAATTGTTCAAACCGCCGATCGCTCGTTCCGGCCCGTTGATATTTGTTCGGGTCCCGATGGAGCGGTCTATATCGCCGACTGGTACGACAGCCGCCTTTCGCATGTTGATCCCCGTGATACGTGGAGTAAGAGTACCGGCCGTATTTACCGGTTGCGGAGCAAAACTTCCAAAGCAGGTGTAAAGCCATTCGATATCGGGAAAAGTACGGATGCCGCGCTGGTACAGCTTCTGTCGCATAAAAATAATTGGTACCGGCAGCAGGCGCTGCACGAGATCGGCAACCGTCATAGCGATGCACTGCTTGCCAAGTTGCTGCCTTTGCTGCAATCGAACGATGCGCAGCTTTCGCTCGAGGCCTTGTGGGCCATCAACCAATGCGGGGGTTTTGATGAAAAGACGGCAGCGATTGCATTGCGGCACCGCGATCCTTTTGTGCGCATGTGGGCAGTAAGATTTTTGGGCGACCGTACAACGGTGGCAGTTAATAATGTGAAAATACTGGAGACCCTTGCGGCTTCCGAAAAGCATCCCGAGGTGCAAAGTCAAATTGCAGCCACGGCTAAGCGTCTTCCCGGGGCGGTTGGATTGCGGGTCATCCGCAACTTGCTGCCGAATATCGATCCGAAAGATCCTGACATCCCTATGCAAATATGGTGGGCGTTCGAATCGAAAGCTGTGTCGAACAGGGATGAGCTACTTTCCCTGTTTGCCGACAGAACCATCTGGCAGAATCCTGTTGTGGTCAACACTGTTCTTTCCAGGTTAATGCAGCGTTATGCAATAACGGGCGAATCCGGCGATCTCGCCACGTGTGCGCAACTGCTCAATCTTGCCCCGGCACCGGAATATGCAGGCATCCTGATCAATGGATTGCAGGAGGGATTGCGCGGACGCGAAACAAGCGAATTGCCCGGTGTATTGCTCAGCGCACTTCATCCTTACCGTAAGTTGTTTTCTGACGAATCGCTGGCATTGCATCTGCGCAGGGGTGATGCAGAAGCGGTGGAAAAGGCGCTTGCAATCATTGCCAATAGCAACGCGCCACTCGTTCAGCGGCTGTCGTACATCAAAATACTGGGAGAGATCAATCAGCCGAAAGCAGTGCCGGTGCTGCTTTCGGCTGTTGAAAGCGGCCGGTCTTCCCCTGCTATCCGGCAGGCAGGGTTGTTGGCGCTTCAGCGTTACGGTGATGAGGAGATTGGCCGGCGTGTTGTCAAGGCTTACCCCGACCTTTTGCGTTCCGATCCGGATGTGAGGGCCGCTGCCTTGTCACTGTTGGCTACGCGACCCGCCTGGGCAATGGATCTTTTGAACGCCATCGCCCGGGAGAAAAAGCCTGGTGAAGATTTTATCGGCAGAACGATCGATAAGGCTGATGTTCCCGAGCATATTGTCAGGCAATTGAAATTGCTCAACGATAATTCCCTTACGGCCATGAGCAATCGCATTTGGCCCGATTTGCATCCGGCAACGTCGCCTGAAAAAAATAACACGATTGAGAAAGTAACGCAGGTGGTGAAGTCGGGTAAAGGAAATGCCGGTGCCGGTCATGTGATTTTCACAACACGTTGCGGCTCGTGTCACAGGCTTTTTGGTGAAGGAGGGAATATTGGGCCTGATTTAACGGGGTACGACAGGACGAACCTCCCGGATCTGCTGACGAACATCATCGATCCGTCTGCGTTTATTCGCGAAGGGTATACGCTTTTCAATATAACGACTACGGATGGACGCCTTTTGGTGGGCAGGCTTATATCGAGAGAGGGAACTGCGATCACTTTGCAGCCTTTTACCGGCGATGCCATTACGTTGAGTGAGTCGCAGGTAAAAGCGATGGAGGCGCAGAAAAGTTCACTGATGCCGGAACGACTGCTCGACGGTCTTAGTGACCAGGAAGTGCGGGATCTTGTTGCTTATATTACGCAAGCAAAAAATTAAAAGTTAAGACAAGAAATTGCAGAACATGCGAATAATAAGAGTACTAATAT
>CBIGXK010000136.1:0-9361 GCA_966193805.1 uncultured bacterium
CGTCCTGTGTTCTCTTGTCCGAAAAAGTGCTCTCGGTCATGTTAAGGATGTCGGTGCCAAATTCAGAACGGAACGAGAGCCAGGAAAACAATTCCTGGTTAATAAACACATTTCCTACGCTGCGGAATGTAACCTGCTTGTCGCTGTTGTATCTTGCATCGAGGAGGCCGTTATCGTAAAGTGTGTTTTCGTTGAGTTCGCCGGTTGAAGGATCGATCAGTGGCGAAATGGGCACCTGGGCCATCAGTTGTCCCGGGGTGGAGAAAGATGCATCGCTGGATATGCGGTCGAGCTGTGACCTGGAGATGGATATGTTGATGCCGATGTTTGTTTTCTCACCGATGGAATGATCCACATTCAACCTGCCGCCATATCTCTTGAAACGGTTGACAATTACGATGGCTTCCTGGTCGTCGGCAAACGCAGAGGCATAAAATCTCGTTTTCTCGTTACCACCTCTAACCGAAACATCGAGTTGTTTAGACAGGGCATTCTTCCGGTATTGTTCATTTTCCCAGTTTACATCTACCTCTCCCTTTTCCCAATCGGTGCCCAGTGCAAGCGGCGACACAAAATTGTCGATGTAGTACTGCTGGTAAACATCTATCGCTTCCTGTTCCGAAGCATACGAGCCGTAGTTGATGAAATCATAACGCCCGTCATTTCGCGCTGCGGTCAAAATCGCATCCACATATTCCTTTGCATTTAGAAAACCGCGTTTTCTTGTTGGGTTGGAAAAGCCGAGAGAAGTGTTCACTTCAATTACACTCTTTCCGCTCCTTGTTCCTTTTTTGGTGGTGATGAGCACCACGCCGTTTGCGGCGCGCGCACCATAAATTGCTGCAGCTGCGGCATCTTTCAATATTTCGAGCGACTCGATGTCGTTCGGGTTAAGATCGATAAGAGGGTTTGTGGGTTCGTTGTTTATATCCGACTGGCTGGCCGTAGTTAACGGAACGCCGTCGATAACATAGAGTGGCTGGCTGCTTGCCGAGATCGAGGCGGTTCCCCTGATTCTCACTTTGATGCCCTGGCCCACTTTACCGCTGCTATTCTGTATCACCACGCCCGGGGCCTTTCCCTGCAAGGCGGATTCGAAACTCTGCACAGGCTGGTTGGCGATCTCCCTGCCGGCCACCTTGCTGATGGAACCCGACACGTCTCGTTTCTGCGACTGTCCGTAACCCACCACCACCACCTCGTTCAGCGGCCCCTGGTTTCTTTTCAACTCAATATTGATCCCGTCGGTTGCAGGAACCTCCAGGGTTTCAAATCCTACTGCCGACACGATAAGATTTTTTACGGCCGGCCCGATGTTGATGGAAAAAGCGCCGAGATTATCGGCTGCTACTATTGTGGGGGTTCCTTTTGCCTGAACCGTGGCGCCCTCAACGGTTCCTCCGAGCTCGTCGTGTACTGTGCCGCTGATAAGCTGGGCGTTGGCAGCAAGGGAAAACACGACAAGGCAAATAGATAAAAAACAACCTGATCTCATAAGCATTGGTATTTCGGTCTTTCCAAATAGGATCGGGGAGCACGAACCCGCTCGAATTTCAGATTTAACGGCGGAGCACGTTATTTATTGAATAAGAAGGAAATATATTTTAATATAATTTCCACGGGGTTGGCAAGATCCGTTGTCCGCGCGGGTTGGGTCCCTATTCCTCTTTGAGACTGTTGACCGGGTTGGCCAAAGCAGCCTTAATCGATTGAAAGCTAACGGTTATCAACGCAATTCCTATAGCGAGGGCGCCCGAAATTGCAAATACATCCCAGCTGAGGCTGATACGGTAAACAAAATCCTGCAACCAATTGCTCATAGCCCACCACGCAACAGGTATCGCGATGAACAGGGAAATGAGCACAAGCACTATAAAATCTTTTGTCAGCAACGTGGTGATATTGGTGATGCCGGCGCCAAGCACTTTCCGGATTCCTATCTCTTTTTTCTTCACATATGCCGTGTAAGTGGCAAGGCCAAACAATCCGAGGCACGAAATGATGATCGCCACAACGGCAAATACGTTGAAAAGCGTACCGGTTCTCTGTTCCGTTTTATACAGGCTGTCGTATTCTTCGTCCACAAACACATAGTTAAACGGGTAATCGGCACTGTACTTCATCCATTGCTTTTGCGCCGCAGCTATCGCCTTGTCGGCGTCCCTGCCGTTGGTTTTTATGAATAGTCTCCAGCCATAGTTCATGTTGTAATAGTACACAGCCGGTTCTATCTTTTCTTTAAGCGAAGCGTAGTTAAAATCTTTGACAACACCGATGATCCTGCCTTCGTTTCCCCAAAGCGAAAATCTCTTGCCAACGGGGTCTTTGATTCCGGCTTCCCGCACCGCAGTTTCATTGAGCAGGATGTGCGCAGAGTCGGATTTCGAACCGGTAAAGTTCTTGCCTGCGACCATTTTAATATTGAACAGTGGCACAAATTGTTCATCAATTGCAGTGGGATGAACGATAAATGCCCGGTTGGGATCCTTTCCATCCCAGTCGGTGTCGCTCGTTGAATTGCTCACGCCGATGATATTGCTGCTCGCCCTCGATACATTCACTACGCCCGGTGACTGCAGCAACTCGCTGCGGATCGCAGGGTAGTGATTCATCATCTCATCGCGAATATTAAAACTGAAAACATGCTCCTTGTCGTAACCCAGATCTTTTTCGCGCATGTATTTCAGTTGCAGGCCGATAACCATGGTGGAAATGATGAGCCCAATAGAAAAAACAAATTGCGTTACCACCAGTGCCTTTCTGAAGCCTGCGTTGCCGATGCCTGCGGTAAATTTACCTTTCAGCGATTCGATGGGCCTAAACGACGACAACAAAATTGCCGGATAGATGCTCGCCACCGCCAGGCTGCCAATAACGGCGGTAAGCAGCACGAGCCATACATTCGCACTTCCCAGGTTAAATACCAGTTGCTTGCCCGAAATGTCATTATACAGTGGCAGCAGCAAACGGATAATGACAAAAGCTGCAACAGTGCTTAACAGGAACAGTATGCCCGATTCGAGCAGGAACTGGATGAACAAATGGCTTTTTCGTGCCCCGATGATCTTTCGCACGCTCACTTCTTTCGACCTCACTATCGAACGGGCCGTAGCCAGGTTCACGTAATTGATACACGCAATGATCAAAATGAAAATAGACACGAGGACAAATATCTTTACCGTCTGCATGGCGCGGCTGTTTCCATCGGCTGCATACAGGTGAAGATCGGTGAGCGCCTGTAATGTGTAATATGTTTTCATGTTCGGTTCATCGGAGCGCATATCACGATACAACCCGGTTACTTTCTTTCCCACAACCTCGGGTGAGGCATCCGGCTTCAATAACAGGTAAATCGAATAATTGAAGTTGCCCAGGTCCTCGTCAATCGTTTTCCATTCGCCGTTCCCTCCAAACCTTTCCGCATTAAGGCTCATGGGAAAGATCATGCTGTAGTTGATGGTAGAGTTGGAGGGAAAGTCTTCGATGACTGCGGTAACTTTAAAGTTGTCTCTCTTATCTGCCTGGAGAATTTTACCGATGGGATCTTGATCGCCAAAAAATCTTTTTGCTATGGAAGATGTCAACACCACCGAATGGCTGCCTTCAAACGGCCTGGCCGCGCTGCCCGATAAAAATTTAAAATCAAATAACGAAAAGAAGGAAGGATCGGCGTAAGCGAGATTAAACCCTGCAAAAGTTTTTTCGCCGTAACCAAACAGATAATTGTCGAAGTTGGTCCTCACCCTCACCGCCTTCTCCACTTCAGGTATTTTTTTGGACGCATGAACGGCAATGGGAGACGGCGCGTCTTCCCACACCTGCTCTGCATCGCCAGCGGGAAGATGGGAATTTACCTTAAAAATCCTGTCGGCTTTTGAATGAAACTTGTTATAACTGAGCTCGTCCTGCACCCACAGCAATATCATGATGCCTACGGAAAGGCCGATGGCAAGTCCCGCAATGTTGATGGAAGTATAGAATTTATTACGTAGCAGGTTGCGAACGGCTGTTATAATGTAGTTCCTGAACATGCTATAATTGAGTTGAAAACCGTGCCCGTTTCAAACACCTTTGAATCACAGTGGATTAACTGGAAGTTGCTTTAGCAAACTGTTCTGTTTCGATACAGTTTATCGTTCACTTTCGAACCTTTTGCGTACTGCTTCTGGTAATGATTATGCCTGATCGGTCAATGTGATATTGACAATAGCAACTTAGTTCTTTGCCTGGCCATTCTCTGCACCGTTCAGCTTGATTTGTGCCACCAGCTTTGCCGTTTTTTTGACGACATGGCTGCCTATTTCGTCGCCTTCCACCTGTCCCATTTCAACGGCATCCCTGTAATGGATTCCACCATACAATCTTGACAGTGCCGCTTCGTTCGAGGCGTCTTTGAACGACTTGAATTTCCTGGCAGGAAGGCCGAATTCCTCTTCCGTGTTATCAGTAAAAGCGAAGTTATCGCCGAGCAGGTTGGTGAGGATGGTTGCGGCAGTGGTGGAAACAACACTGTGCCCCGATGTGTATTCCGGGAACGGCGGTGTTTGCAGGTACGGCCGCCAATGGTGATCTACCAGCTTTTTAATGGCTGTTTCGGGCCGTACGCGATCAAACCGGTATTTCGTATCCCAGCAGGTGATAAAAGCATCTGCCAGGCCCACCGAAACCATCGCATGCACAAACGCAGTTTGCCCGAGGTCGAGGTTTTTCTTTTTGCAGGCGATGCCGGTGATGCCTATCCAGTGTCCGCCCGGTGAAATCTTTTTAATACCGAATTCAAGATGACCAAGCTGCTGCAAGGCGTAAGGGTTGCAATCCCAAAAGCTCGCCTGCGCTGCCTGATCCTTCGTCATGTTGTTGACGATCGAATACACTTCCATCATCTGATCATAAAATGCCGAGCTCGAATCGGTATCATACTTTGTAAGACCGCCATGTGAATATTGCGAGGCCGAATCGATCGCAAACGGCCGCAAGGTTTGCCAGTAAGGTTCCAGCGCGGGCATGAAACCGGGGGCAGTAGGTTTCCAAAATTCATCGCCATCCTGTGGCGTAAACCTCTTGTACCCGCTGAGTTTGGAGAAGCCGTCCTTTGCAGAATAGCTGATCACCTCCTGCACAACGGCCTTTGCGAGGCGGTCGGAAGCGTTGACGCGCGCCGTATCCATTCTTCTTTTTCTCGCAAGCGTTTTTATCGAATCTATATTTCTGTTCAGTTTAACTCCCGACGGCAGAAGCCTTACGGCTGCCTCGTAAACGGCAAGCACTGTCGACAAATGTTCGTCGCTGTTTTTTGCCAGGCCGGCCGGCACATTCAGCGGTTCAAATTCATTCAATGTACCCGCAAAGTCGGGGTGCTGCGTATTAAACTGGCAAACCGTTTCATTGGCGGCCAATGTGATGTATGCATAGTACCGCGAGGCAGCCACCGGCGAAGTAACATCATTCACCATAATGTCCGTAGCGTCTTTTAGCGCCCGGATATAATCAGCGGTCGAAAATGCTTGTTTCTTCTGTGCAATTGCGTTGCCGGCGATTGTTACGCCTGCAATCAGCAGCATCGTTTTATAAATATTGTTTGCCATTAGTAGGTATAAATTGAAACGGGCTGGTCATTTACCGCAAAGATGATGTTACTGCCATCTTTGCCTTTTACGTCAACGATATCGCGTATGCAGCCTTTTACCGATAATCCTGATGTCAATTGGTTAACGTATGTGAAGTTGCCTTTACCATCGCCTGTCAGCAGTGTTCCATACCCGGCATCTATCTTTCCTATCTTGATCCTTGCATGGTCGGTGTTGCCGCCCAGTAAAATATCCTGGTTGCCATCTTTATTAAAATCGCCGGTGGCAATAGCGTAAACCGGGAAAAAATTCGCCTCCGGCGGAAGTTTTTTCAAAGTGAACTTTCCGTTATCATTCTCCAGGTACGAAGTTTCCAGGTAATTAGCTGAAAGCTGCTTCGCGCTTTTCAACTGTTCTTCCGTTAAGATGTCTTCAATGCACGCGTTGGAGTATGCTGAATAGTTGGGAAATTTCTTTCGAAGGCTCACCATCTGGTCCGTCATTTCATCGCGGCTGGCCATCGGGTACGACTTGCCCTGGATGTACGTGCAGATCAACGGATCCACTGAACCATTGTTATCAAAATCGCTGTAATACATCGTTGCCGGTTCGGCAGCCGAAACTTTTACCGGGCTGTTCAATCCCCAATTTCCCGCAACGAGGTCCATGTCGCCGTCGCCATCCATATCGGCGGCCCGCAGCCTGCTCCACCAACCTTTCAGCGAGTCGCCAAAATACTGCTGGGTGGCATCGGTCAATTGCCCGTTTTTGTTGATGAAGGCGCGAAGGCTCATCCATTCGCCGCCGGCTACGAGGTCCATAAATCCATCTTTGTTCAAATCCACCCACACGGCATCGGTAACCATCCCGAGCGAAGCGAGTGCATCGTTCGCAGTTTTCTTAAAATCGCCCCTTCCTTCATTCAATAGCACAAAGCTTTCCGGTGCGCCGGGATATTTTCCGGGAATTATCCTGCTGCCCACAAAAATATCCAGGTCGCCGTCATTATCGATGTCGGCGGCCCTTGCGCACGAGCCGCTCAAAAATTCCTGTGGCAGCGACCCGTCGATCTTTCTGAAATTTCCATTTGTATTGAAATAAATTCTGTCCTGCAATAAAGGATCGTTCTCGTCAAAATCATAACCGCCGCTCACTACATAGAGGTCCGGGTCGCCATCGCCATCGGCATCAAAAAATATCGCGTCCGCATCTTCCGATCCTGCGTCATCCAAAAATGCACGTTGGTTGCTAAGGGTAAAATTTCCATCGGCCTGTTGAATGAATAATTTTCCCGCTTCTTTCTTCGGTCCGCAGATAAAAAGATCTTCTAAACCATCTCCATTAACATCCGCCTTGGCAATGTGAGGGTTGTTGTAGGAGATCATATTGGGCATTAGCGGCTGCACCTTGTAGTCGTTGGTTGCCGGCGCCACATTTTTATAGGGAATGGACACTGGCGATGCCGCAAAAAAAGTTGTTTCATCTACTTCGGTCATCTCCTGGTCGGGTGCATACGATATTGTGTTCACCGTGTTCAGCCGCAGCCCCGATACGTGTTGCATTTTTCCGTCGGGCCAGCAAACTATTGCAGAGTCTATTTTATCAGATGGCAACCCTGTATGCACGGGCGTGGCCATCGAACTTTGATATCCATGCACCGGGTAATTTTCGAGCTTTGCAGCACCCTTTGGGGTGTACACACGAACCGAAGCGCCAACGCCGAGCGCATTCTTACCCGTTCCCTTAAACGTAAAGCCGATCCATCCGGAACGCGAACCATTTTCGATAAGCATGTTCCGGTAAATGCCGGCAGGTGCGTTCAGGTGATTCACGACGAGGTCCAGGTCGCCGTCGTTATCGAGATCCGCAGCGGCGGCTCCATTCGACAATGTTTCAGCGTTGAATCCGGCTTTTGCCGAAACATCATCAAACGTCAGGTCGCCCTTGTTGATGTATAAATAGTCGTGCAGCGGGGTAACGGGTATCGTCTGCAACATCTTAAACATATTGTCGCTTTTCTCGCCGCGTAAATATTTGAGACGCTCGTTCGCGTAGAATTTTACAAAGTCGCGGTTGGTCATGTCGCGGCCGTAGCCGTTGCTTATATAGAGGTCTTTATTTCCGTCGTTGTTAAAATCCATCAATAGCGAAGCCCAGCTCCAGTCTGTGCAGTAAACACCGCTCACCTGGCCTATTTCGCTGAAGGTGCCGTTGCCGTTGTTCAATTGCATCATGTTGCGCATCGACTGGTGGTGGAAGCCGTTCTCCACTGTGTTATTGTACAGTTCGTAATTGTCGGGCATGTAGAGCAATTTCTGCCGTTTGTTGTCTTCGGGCAGCATGTCGAGCGTAAACACATCTGTCCATCCGTCATTGTTGATATCGGCGATGTCGCAGCCCATCGAAAAGTTGGAAAGGTGGCCGAATTCATCCTTCACCTTTTCCCTGAACGTTCCGTCTTTATTGTTGATATAGAGATAATCTTCTTCTACATAATCGTTCGTGACGTAGAGGTCGGGCCAGCCATCATTGTTGAGATCACTAACGGCCACGCCCAGTCCATATCCGAGCGGATTGGAGATAATTCCTGCCGCAAGGGTGACATCGGTAAACTTGTTATTGTCGTTGCGGTACAGGCGGTCGCCCGCATCGGGATCAACCATCTTTTTCACAAAAGAAGCGTCGAAGTTGCGGAGGTTTTTATTGTTGTGGTTGATAACAAACAGGTCGAGATCATTATCGCGGTCGTAGTCAAAAAAAGCGGCTTGTGTGGAAAATCCCGAATCGTTCACGTTCATTTGCGCCGCCCTTTCCGAAAAAGTAAGATCGCCGTTGTTGATATAAAGCTCGTTCGTGCGCTGCTTTCTTTCCAGCGGACCCGAATAGCAAACGTAGATGTCGAGCCATCCGTCGCCGTTTACATCGGCAACGCTGACACCTGTTTTCCATCCCTTTTTGCCCGATATACGTGCCTTGCCCGAAATATCCTGGAATTTCCAGTTGCCTTTATTCAGGTATAGCTTCGCAGATTGCATGTTGCCGGAAAAAAATACGTCGGTTAAGCCGTCGTTATTGAAATCGCCTAATCCAACACCGCCGCCGTTGTAAAAATATTCGTAGGTAATGATGTTGAGGTTAGGGGATTCCTTGAGCATGTTGGCGAAATTGATCCCGCACTCTTTGTTGGAAATCGTTTGAAACAATGGGGTTGCAGGAGCCTGCGCCACCGACCCTGCCACGCAGAGACATGCGGCCCACGAAAGGAGCAGTTTTCTCATAACACCAGCAATCTAAAAAAAACGCCGCCCTTTAGCAAAAGTTTCCGCTCTTCGCAGCTCGTTAATTGATTAAAAAACGTTAAAAATATCTGTAACCTTTTTAAACAAATTGTAGTCATAGGCTCAAACAACTGATATGAAACACGTTTTACTTTTTATCGTCAGCGCCACGCTCCTGTACTCCTGCCGGTATTTTGACGGTGAAAGAGTTCGCGGCAACGGCCGACCTTCGACGGATGTTCGTTCCGTGAGGTCGTTTGACCATGTTGCCAGTTTCGGTTCGTTCGACATAGAACTCACCACCGGAAACGAACAATCGGTTAAAGTGGAAACCGACGAGAATCTGCAGGAGTTTATAGAAACCTACGTAGACGGCAACACGCTGAAAATCAAAACACGAGATGGTTATTCGATCCGACCGCGGGGGCACACGAAAATATACGTAACGTCACCAAACTACTCTTCTGCAATAGCCAATGGTTCAGGAAACATCACCGGCCGCAACCAGATCATGTC
>CBIGXK010000137.1:0-9227 GCA_966193805.1 uncultured bacterium
ATATATTTCTTACGTAATAACGCACAAAACCAGCAGTCATGCTGGTTTTTTTATTGCTGTTGATTCTTATGCCTTAATATTTTCATCAGCACCTGCTCCGAACAGGTGAGCATCGCCTCCTCTTTCGGTTCTTCAATTTCATCGAGCCTGTCTAAATATTGTTGCAAGTCATTTCCTTCATACATCCTGATGATCTCCGGGTGAACATAATATTTTTTGCAAACGGTTCGCGTATTACCCAGTTTCCGGCTCACCTCATCAAGCGCTTCCACAATTTTCTTCTTGCAGTCGGTAGCATTTGATGCGTCGCCTATGGATTTGAACGCCCAGAGTGCGTTGAGCGAACCTGCCCACGTTCTGAAATCCTTGGCCGTAAAATCCATTCCGCCCGATGCCTCGCGTATGTACGTATTCACCGTACCCGAATCGATGCTTTTCCGGTTGTTGTCATCGTCGTAATATTGAAACAATTCCTTTCCCGGAATATCCCTGCACGCACGCACAACATTGGCGAGCCGCTTGTTGCGGAGTGTTACTTTATGTTCAACGCCCTTCTTGCCTTTGAAACAAAAATCCATCCTGGTGCCATTCACCGCCACGTGCTTATCCTTCAGCGTCGTCAATCCATACGAGCCGTATAATTTTTCATATTCGCTGCTGCCGATGCGCATGGCAGTACGTTCCATCAGGCTCACCACCAATGCCAGCACCTTTTCGAGGCACAGATCTTTTCGTTTGAGGTCATCCTGCACCCTTGCCCTGATTTTTGGCAACGCCTTTCCAAATTCATACAGCCGGTAAAACTTTGTTTCATCGCGCAATGCGTTCCACATTGGATGATACCGGTATTGCTTGCGCCCCCGCACATCGATGCCGGTAGCCTGGATATGACCGTTGGCATGGTAACAGATCCAAACGTCTTTCCACGCCGGCGGCAGCACCAGCCTCCTGATCCTGTCGAGCAGCTTTCTATCTTTTACCACATTGCCCTGGTAGGTATAGGAAAAGCCTTTCCCTTTCTTTACGCGGGTAATTCCTTCTGAGCTAACATTAACATACAACAGGTCGGCGGCTTCGGCCGTTTTCTGCGCGTCGCGACCGATACTGATCAGTTCGCGGTGCGACAATTCTATAATTTCCTGTTCTTCCTGGTTTACAGTTGCTGGCATGTAATTGCATTAACTAAAAAAAGCCAGGCGCTATGGCCTGACTTTTAACCCCTAAACCCTACTGCCTTTTACAGCAGCTCTTTTAATCTTCGGCTTCTTCTTCAGCCTGATGATTGATATCGTTTTCGGCAATGGCAGTCAGATTCTCATCGGTCTCCTTTTCTTCCTGCAGTGTTTGTCCAAGAAGATCGTGAACTTCCGACAGTCCCATTGTTTTTGCCAACTGGGCAAGGCCACCATAGGTGGCAATTTCATAGTGTTCCACTTTTTGCGCTGCCAGGATGATGCCCACATCACGTGTGGACGTACCTGCTTCCGTTTCTTCTACAATAGATTCGGCTTCTTTTGTGAGGCCTTCCATCGCTTCGCATTTCTTCGCCTGCGCCTTCTTGCCCATCAGTTCAAAAACTTCTTCCAGTCTGCTCACATGTTCCTGGGTTACATCAACATGTTCATCCAGTGCCGCCTTTAGCTCTTCGCTGGTGGCCGCCTTACTTAACTTAGGCAACGCCTTCAGAAGATGCTTTTCTGCCCAATACATGTCTTTCAGTGAGTCGTACATGAACTTTTCAAGCAGTTCGCCGGATGCGGCTGATGATGCTGTTTTTGATGATGCAGATTTACTGCGTGAATTGGTAGCTTTCGGACTGGCTTTCTTTTTTGCTGTTTGTGGCATGGATATAAAGTTTAAATGGATTGTTTAAATGATTTTCTGCTTATGTAAAATTTATATGCCAGCCCTATTCACGCTGCCCGGGCAGGCGTTGTAGAGCAATTTCCTCGCGCAACGGGAAAAGCCGGTAAATGTGCGGAATTGTTTTTAACCGCCACGGTGGTATCGGTTTTGAAACTATAAGGCAAAAACTACCTCTATGTTATCCCGGACCCAGCAAGCGTTCCTGCAGAAGAAGATCATGGAACTTGAACAAGCACTGTTTTTTAATTACAGCCGCTCCGTACTTAAACTACCCACTTCGCTTATTAATGCTCTTCACGTGGACGACATTGGCCAGGTGTGGTTCATGTTGAAAAGACCCACGCAAAAACTTTACGAGTTTGAAAGGCAGTTTCAGTCGAGGCTCGAATGCTATAAGAAAGGAAAAAACTTCCACCTGCACGTTGCCGGCAGATCCTGCATCGTGATCGAGCCGGAAGAGATCAATTTCGCCGTGCAGCTTTGCCCCGCCATCCGTCAGAAACTAACAACCGATATGATCCTCATCCGCATGGAAGTGGCGGAGATATATTATTACCCTCACAATGAGAAGATGCCGCAGGTGCGCATTCTTCCGCGGACCGATTTCCATCCGTCAGCATTTATCAAGACTCTGCAATATATCGTTAAGGATATCATCCCGGTGCTCCAGGCCAACAGAAATCCTTATGAGTCCCGGCGTAATGTTCACAGCTGAGCGCTCTTTTTCGGATAGCTTGGCGTGCGTTGTGCTTGCAGGGTGGGAGGCGATGCTTTTTGTATCGCCCAGGTTGGCCGTCAACGACAGCATTTTAAGGTTGTTTAAAAAGTTTCTGCCACTTTCCAGTCCGCCTTTAAGGTCGAAACACACGATGCCGCCGCCGTTTTTCATTTGCTTTTTGGCAATGGCATGCTGAGGATGGCTCTCCAGCCATGGATACCTGAGCGATGCAATCTTAGGATGGTTCTCGAGCGAGCGGGCGATGTGCAGCGCATTGGCAGCGTGCCTGTCCATCCTTACCTCGAGCGTTTCAATGCTCTTACTCAGCACCCAGGCATTGAAGGGAGATATTGCCGGTCCAGTGCTACGGCAAAACAGGTAAATATTATAGATGATCTCTGACTTACCCACCACAATGCCACCGAGCACCCTGCCCTGTCCATCCATCCATTTGGTTGCAGAATGAACCACCAGGTCGGCGCCGAAATCAATGGGCCGTTGTCCGATAGGTGTTGCGAAACAGTTATCAACACAGAGAATGATGTCATGTTTTTTCGCGATAGCGGCGATCTTTTCGAGGTCGATGATCTCGAGTCCGGGGTTGGTGGGCGTTTCCACGAATATCATCCTGGTATTTGGCCGTATGGCCGCTTCCCACGATTCAGGATCATGAGCGTTGATGTAGCTGTATTCAATGCCATACCGCGGCAGGAACTTGGTGATCACCGTGTGTGTGCTGCCGAAAATTGCATTGAAGGAAAGGAGGTGGTCGCCCTGTTTGAGTGTGGCCATGAACGAGCCGAATATAGCGCTCATGCCGGATGCGGTCGCAAATCCGTCTTCGGCGCCTTCGAGCGCGCAAACGCGGTCGATGAATTCTTTTACGCCGGGATTGCTGAAGCGCGAATAGATATTATCATCCGTTTCATCGGCAAATGCCGCACGCATTTCTTCGGCGTTGTCGAACGTGAAGCTGCTGGTGAGATACAGGGGAGATGAATGTTCCATCTCATTCGTCTTATCGGACCGGGTACGGATGGCTTTTGTTATGGGATGCATTTGGGAGATGATTTGGGAGATGATTTATGTATAAATTTTAGTTCGGCAATGGGTTTCCCCCGCTGGCGGGGGTGGCGCGAAGCGCCGGGGGTGGACCCACAACGGCGAATAAGCCATGCACCCTTTCACGACTGTCCATTATTCGTACCGGTTACCTCTACCCTCCAGGAAATCGCCGTGTTTCCGCGGCGAAGGGTTTCGGCTACTGAACAATATTTGTTCATCGACAGCGCACAGGCTTTCTCTGCTTTCTCGACATCAATATTACCTTCAAGATGAAAAACAATCGTGATGTCCTTCCACAACGAAGGGTCGACACCGGGCTCGCGCTCGCCTTCGAGGCTCATCTGGAAACCCGTCACTTCCTGCCGCTGCTTTTTCAGGATGGACAGGATATCAATGCCACTGCATCCGCCAAGGCCCATCAGCAACAACTGCATCGGCCTTACGCCAAAGTCCTTCCCACCGGTTTCGGGGCTGGTATCTATTTTCACGATATGTCCGTTCGCATCTTTCGCCTCAAATCCAAAAGCACCATTAACCCGCTCTAATTCAACCTTTACCATGATTCTGAAATTTTTTATAAATGTAATATATTCAACACTTTACTTTGCAGGCAATTTGATGAACAAAAGATGAAGCAATACCGGTACGAGCGTCCGTTCACTCTTGAAAACGGAAAGGTCCTGAATGAACTGAATATCGCTTACCACACTTACGGCGAAATGAATGAACTGCAGACCAACGTGGTCTGGATTTGCCATCACCTTACCGCCAATTCAGACGCACTGCTTTGGTGGAATGGCATGGTGGGACCAGGCGCCCTGTTCGATCCCTCAAAATATTTCATCGTCTGCGCAAACATACTCGGTTCCTGTTATGGAACTACCGGCCCCCATTCCCTCGATCCCTCCACCGGCAAACCCTACTACTCAACCTTTCCCAATATCACCATCAGGGACATGGTCAATACGCACGTCGTTCTCCGCAAACACCTCGGCATTCAAAACATCGGCATGCTGGTGGGCGGCAGCATGGGCGGTTACCAGGCCCTCGAATGGGCGGTGATGGAACCTGATAAAATCAACAACCTTGTGTTGCTGTCGACTTCTGCAGCAGAAAGCGCCTGGGGAATAGCGGTGCATACCGCACAGCGGATGGCCATCGAGGCCGATTGCACGTGGAAGGATAAATCGCCTATGGCCGGACGAAACGGGCTCAAAGCCGCCCGGGCTATTGGTCTCATCAGCTACCGCAATCATGGCATACTGGTAAAAAAACAAACGGATGCCGACATTCAAAAAACCGACTTTTTCAAAGCATCGTCGTACATGGAATACCAGGGCGAGAAGCTGGCCAGCCGTTTTAATGCGCACAGCTACTGGACGCTAACCAAAGCGATGGACACACATCAGTTGGCCCGTGGACGCAATGCTTCGGCAGGAGATATCCTTGGGAACATAAATCAAAGAACACTGGTGTTTGGCATCCACAGCGACATTCTATGTCCTGTTTCGGAACAGGCGTTCATCGCGAATCACATTCCGGATTCACACCTGATAGCAATCGATTCGGCCTACGGTCATGATGGGTTTATGGTTGAGGCAGGCGTGATTTCACAGCATTTGAGGGAGTGGGGAGTGGGGAGTAGGGAATAGGGAGTAGGGAGTAAATAATCGATTTCACTACCTACTACCTACTACCTACTACCTACTCCCCTTTCACACTATCCCCAACGACTTCAGCAAAATTCTCAGGCTCCAGAAAATTACCAGCGATCCTACGCCGATGAACATCGTCTTCATGGGCAGTTTCCCTACAAGGCGCGCAGCGATGGGCGCAGCAATCAACCCGCCCAATACCAGTCCCGCAATCACCTGCCAATGACTGATGCCGAGCAGCGTAAAAAAAGTCACCGCGCTCGCCAGTGTAACAAAAAATTCGGTGAGGCTCACCGAACCAATAACATATTTAGGAGTTCTTCCTTTTGAAATGAGCGTGCTCGTTACCAGCGGCCCCCAGCCACCACCGCCGAACGAATCCAGGAACCCTCCGGCTCCGGCCAGCCAGCCCACGCGTTTAACTTTCTGCGCCTTTCTCTTCACAAACACACTCATCAGTATCCTCGTTCCCAATATCAGTGTGTACATGGCCAGAATGGGCTTTACATAATCAGCATATTCAACACCAAGCTTCGCCAGTGCAACGGCGCCGATGATCGCGCCGATCACGCCGGGAATCAACAGCGCCCGAAAAAGTTTCTTGTTCACATTACCAAAACGGTAATGGCTGTATCCCGAAATGCCGCTCGAAAACATTTCGGCGGTGTGTATGCTTCCGCTGATCACCGGCAGGTTCACACCCAGCGACAACAAAATAGTCGTACAGGTAACGCCATAACCCATTCCCAATGCCCCGTCAACCAACTGTGCGGCAAAGCCGGCCAGCACCATCCAGTAAAATATGGGATCTATATGCGAAGGGATCTCTCTTATCGAAACCAGCAGCTCGCCAAAAGGAACAAACGATAATAATGTGTATCCCACAATCATGAAAAAGAAGGCGAAGATGAAACCCGTGGCTATCTTCTTCCATCGCTTTTCATTGGAGCGCGTATCAATATTGCCATTGAGCGTGAGGTCGCGGGTGATGTGGTTCAACCTGTTCACCTTGTCGGTAAAATTTCCGCTTAACCGGTTCCTGATGATGTGCATGTTTTCCAGTACGTCATCTATCTGGTCGGGCATTACCTCGCTGAGAACATCTTTTAATCGCTTCGCAATGGTAGGCGACTTGCCATTAGTCGAAATGGCAATCTTTAAATTACCTTTCTTGACCACCGAGCCGAGGTAAAAATCGCACAGCTCCGGCTTGTCGGCAGCATTGACGAGCTTTCCTCTCTGCCTTGCTTCACTGCTGATGCGTGCACTCACTTCGGGGTCATCGATAGCTGTAATCACCACACCTGCCCAGTCGAGGTCGGAGGTGTCATATTCTTTGCTAATAAGTTCGATGTTGCTGTGTTTGCCGGCAAATCCGGAAACCGCCTCGCTGATGTCGCGCGCTATTACCCGCACGTTTGTACCGGGGGCGTTCGACAGGATGGCCGATAGCTTTTCAAGGCCAATATGGCCACCGCCCACCAGTAATACGTTCAATTCCTCCAGCTTCAAAAAAACGGGGAAGAGATTGTTCGTGTCAACCTGGGCCGGCGACGCAATATTCAGTTTCTTTTGTTTTGTGGTCATTGCCCCAGGGTATCAGTTTGCCTTTCCGTTAAAGTATTTCCTGTAAGTAAAATCACCGAAAGTTTCTCCCTTTTTTCTTTCTGAACTGAAAGTAGCAAATAAGCCGTCGAGTTCGGTTAAAATTCCCGCTTCGTCGAGGCTTTCTTTGTACAGATGGTTCAACCTCGTTCCCAAACGGTCGCCGCCGATGTGCAAATTGTAGTGACCAAGAGATGTTCCGATGAAGGCCAGCTCGGCCGCGTTCGGCCTTGCGCAGCCGTTGGGGCAACCGGTCATGCGCACAATGATCTCTTCGTTTTGCAGGCCGTACGTTGCCAGCATCGGCTCGATCTTCGACAACAGGGAGGGCATGTACCGCTGACTTTCTGCAAGCGCAAGCGGGCAGGTGTTCAGCGCCACACACGCAATTGAATTCTTACGCACAACGGATGCGTTATCGGTATGTTCGAGCAGCCTGTAGCGGCTCAATATTTCGTTGATCGTTTCTTTGTCTTCGTTTTTAATGTTGCCCAGGATCACATTCTGGTTGCAGGTAAGGATAAAATCGGTCTTGCCGGTTTTAGCCGCTTCGATCAATGCCGACTTGATCTGCAGATCATCTGTGTCCAGCACCCTGCCGTTTTCTACATACAAAGTGTAGAACCATTTACCCTCGTGGTTTTGTTCCCATCCGTAATAGTCCTGGCGCCTGGTAAATTTGAACGGCCGTTCCTTTTCCAGCGGGAACCCCGCGCGTTTTTCGATCTCTTCTTTCCACCAGTCCAGCCCCAAACGGTCAACGGTGTACTTCAGCCTCGCCACCTTCCTGTCGCTCCGGTTACCGTAATCGCGCTGTATGGTGGCAATGGTGTACACGGCTTTCATCAGCTTTTCCTTCGTATCCACAAAACCAACGAGCGAACCGAGCCGCGGGTAGTGATCGGGGTTGCCGTGGGTAGCAGACATGCCACCACCGATGGCAATGTTAAAGCCCAGCAGCTTGTTATTTTTTTCAATCGCGATCAATCCAAGGTCGTTGGCGAATACATCGATGTCGTTATTGGGCGGAATGCCGATGCCGATCTTGAATTTACGGGGCATGTACCTGTCCTGGTACAACGGATCTTCTTCCAGCTTTTTATCAGCGATCTTTTCATGATCGAGCCATATCTCGTAGTAGCCGTGCGTTTTCGGCAGCATCATTTGGTTGATCTCTTTCGCGATGCCGTATATCTCTTCGTGCAGTGCCGATTGTTTTGGATGCGATGAGCAGAGCACGTTACGGTTGATGTCGCCGCACGTGGCGATGGTGGTCAGTTTTGCTTCGTTGAATGCCTTGAGTGTTGGCTTGAGGCGCGACTTGTAAACACCATGCAACTGAATGGTTTGCCTGGTGGTGATCTTGAGTACGCCGGTCGAATTTTCGCCGGCAATATTATTGAGGTCGATCCATTGCTGCGGAGGAAGAAATCCACCGGGAAGCCGCAGCCTGATCATGAACGAATAAAGACGCTCGAGTTTTTTCTCCGCCCTTTCGTCGCGGCGGTCGCGGTCGTCCTGCACGTACATGCCATGGAAGCGCACCAGCGCCACGTCATCTGCATAAAGATTACCCGAGATGTCATTTTCGACACTTTCCTTCAGGGTGCCCCTCAGGCTGTCGCTGGCCTGTTTTATTTTTTCGGTAGATGATAGATTGCTTTGTTCAGCCATAAAATAGTTTTCTAATAAACGTCCTTCAAATATCTTGATTCGTCCCTGAGCTGTTCAATGAACTGTACCGACTCTTCAATTGTTTTTTCGCCATGTTTCTGTACGATCTGCATCAGGGTATCTTCCACATCCACACTCATCGGTTCCTTTGCTCCGCACACATAGAGGGATGCGCCGCTCTTCAGCCAGTTGTACAATTCGGCGCCGTGTTTCAACATTTTATGCTGCACGTAAAGTTTTTCCTGCTGGTCGCGCGAAAAGGCCACGGACAATTGGCTGAGGACGCCTGTTTGCAGCCAGTTCTGCAGATCGGTTTGATAAAGAAAATCCGAAACAAAATGCTGGTCGCCAAAAAACAGCCAGTTACGACCGGAAGCGCCGAGCGATTCGCGGTGTGCCAGGAATGAGCGGAATGGCGCGATGCCTGTGCCGGGACCGATCATGATCACGTCTCTTTCGTCTTCGGGCAACCTGAACTGGCTATTCTTATGAATGTAGAATTCAACGTTGCTGTCGACCGGAAGCAGAGAAAGAAAATCAGAGCACAGGCCCACTTTCCATTCTTCATTCACATGAAACTTATCCCTGCTCACGGTGATGTGCACCTCGCCGGAATGTGCTTCGGGCGATGACGAAATGGAATA
>CBIGXK010000138.1:0-9198 GCA_966193805.1 uncultured bacterium
GTCGAGAGGCATAGCGGGATATGCCGAAAAAACGCTGGTACTCGCATTGCCGGGTTCAACAAAGGGCGCGGGTGAAAGTATGGACGCCCTGTTTCCCGGCCTTCTCCATATTTTTTCCGTTAACAAAGGCGCCGGCCATGAACAATGAAGCCACCTGCGGACTGGTGGTTTGCGGCGGCGAAAGCAAGCGCATGGGCAAAGACAAGGCATTCATGGAGTACCATGGCGAGGCGCAGTTGTATCGCGTGCATCGCTTACTGCAATTGTTTTGCGGCCGCGTGATGGTAGCCTGCGCCACAACACAGGCATCCCGTATCGGTGAGGGTTACGATATTTTGGTTGATGAAGAGAGATACTACGGACGCGGTCCCGCTACTGCATTGTTAACCGCTGCGCACACGGTTCCGGGAAATAATTTTCTGTTAGTGGGATGCGATTATCCTTTTCTTGATGCCGAAGAATTATCATCATTTGTGACATTGATTGATGACCACACACATACCGCTGCTTTTTTTAACGCAATAGTGCATTTGTATGAACCGCTGCTGGCTTACTATTCGGCTGAAGCCGCAAAGCAATTCGGTAATGAAAATGCAAACGAACAGGTTTCGCTGCAAAACTTTCTAACGCGTCACGAAGCGATAAAATATTATCCGCACAACCCGGCTGCTGCCGAAAGCATCGATACACCCGTACAGGAGAAAATTGCAAGAGAAAAAATACGCCACCTGAAAAATCACCAACCGTGACAAACCCAGCGATTCAAAAAGTAAGTGCCGTTGCCATTACCCGGTTCGAACGCGTTACACGTGAAGAGCCCCTCGTTGTTGAACAGCCATTAGAAATACGGCTGCTGTATGATGTTAATGGAACGGCAACGCAAAAAACCATTTCCATAACGATGCGAACGCCGGGAAACGATAAAGAACTTGCGGCAGGGTTCCTGTTCACCGAAGGCATCATCCGGGATGCTTCGCAAATTAAGATGATCACACCCGGTGCCGACGGTCCCGATACAACGCTTGTCATCCTCGAAAAAAACATTGAACCGGCACTATTCAACGCCGACCGTAATTTTTATACCAGCTCCAGTTGCGGCGTGTGCGGCAAGGCAAGCATTGAAGCCATCAAAACGGTATCGATTTTTGCAAAGGAAGATGACGACGTGACGGTAGAGAAGGATATTGTATTTTCTTTACCCGAAACAGTCAAAAGCCGGCAGGCGATATTTGACACTACCGGCGGACTTCATGCATGTGCGCTGTTTGATTTGTCTGGCGACTGCATTCACCTGATGGAAGATGTGGGAAGGCACAATGCCCTCGACAAACTGATCGGAAATTTTTTCATTGAAAAGCGGCTGCCACTTTCGCGGCACATACTTTTTCTCAGCGGCAGGGCAAGCTTTGAGTTGGTTCAAAAAGCTTACATGGCGGGAATCAGGATGATTGCCGCGGTGGGCGCGCCATCTTCACTTGCTGTTGAACTGGCCGAATCGAACGGCATCACACTGATCGGCTTTTTGCGCGGCAGCCGGTTCAATGTGTATTCGGGGTATCGCCGGATACGGTAACTTACGGAATAGTTTCACTAATTGTGCCGTGATATGAGCGAAGAAATATTACCGGTGCCGGGAGCCGAAAATCCCGAGCGCCATACCGGGTTAAAGAAGGGAAAAATTAAGAAAACAGCCGCGGGGTTGCCTGCAATAGTGTCCAGCTTCAAACAGATAGCGGCCGAGGCCGGAGTAGGGAGGGGAATGAAAGCGCTCGCCAGCATGAACAAAAAGGGTGGATTCGATTGTCCCAGCTGTGCCTGGCCCGACCCTGATGATGAGCGTTCGCGCGTCGGCGAATATTGCGAGAATGGTGCGCGCGCCGTTGCCGAAGAGGCCACGGCAAAAAAATTGGATGCCTCTTTTTTCCGGCAAAACTCAGTTGCACAACTTGCACAATTAACCGACCATGAAATAGGAATGAAGGGCAGGGTCGCCGAACCCATGTACCTGCCGGCAGGGGCAACACATTATCAACCCATCTCATGGAACGACGCTTTCAATAAGATCGGGAAATCACTCAATGGTCTCGCCACGCCCGATGAAGCCATCTTTTACACATCGGGCAGAACGAGCAATGAAGCAGCGTTTCTTTATCAACTTTTTGTACGCGAATATGGCACCAACAACCTGCCCGATTGCAGCAACATGTGCCACGAAAGCAGCGGCGTGGCATTGGGCGAATCGCTTGGCATAGGCAAGGGATCAGTAAAGCTGGAAGATTTTTATGAGGCCGAAGTGATCATCATTCTCGGTCAAAATCCCGGTACCAATCACCCGCGAATGTTGACCGCCCTGCAAAAAGCGAAACAGAACGGCGCCATCATTATTTCAGTGAACCCGCTGCCCGAAACAGGGCTGATGGGATTCAACAACCCCCAGCAGATAAAAGGGATGTTGGGAATGGGCACTCACCTCACGGATATTTTTTTGCAGGTAAAAATCAATGGCGACATGGCGCTGCTGCAGGCCATCGCTCACTGCCTGCTGCGGGAAGAAGAAAAACATCCGCGATCGGTTCTTGACTGGTCGTTCATTGACCAACATACTTCTGGATTTAACGAATATGCGGCTCATCTTCTTGCTAAAAACCCGGATGACCTCATAGCGGCGTGCGGCATTGAAAAAGCGCTGCTGGAAGAAGTGGTGAATGTGCTGAAAACTAAAAAAAAGATCATCGCCTGCTGGGCGATGGGCCTCACACAGCATAAGAATGCCGTAGACACTATTAAGGAAATTGTGAACCTGCTGCTGATGAAGGGGAGCATCGGCAAACCCGGTGCCGGCACCTGCCCCGTTCGCGGTCATAGCAATGTGCAGGGCGACAGGACCGTGGGCATTTTTGAAAAGCCTCCGGCGGCGTTGTTGCAGGCGATTAAAAACCGGTTTGGTTTCGAACCGCCGGCAAAACATGGCTACGATGTAGTGGAAGCCATCAAAGCCATGCACGACGGCCGCGCAAAAGTGTTTATCGCCATGGGCGGCAATTTTCTTTCGGCCACTCCCGATACGCAGTTCACAGCAAGGGCGCTGCAAAATTGTTCGTTAACGGTTCATGTTTCCACGAAGCTCAACAGAAGTCATCTTGTACACGGCAAAGAAGCCATCATTCTTCCCTGCCTGGCGCGTTCAGACAGAGACAGACAGAAAAACGGCGAACAGTTTGTTTCCTGCGAAAATTCGATGGGTGTTGTGCAATCGTCGAAAGGTGTGCTGACGCCGGTGTCCGGCGGGTTGCTCAGCGAGCCCGCTATTGTGTGCCGGTTGGCCATGGCCACACTGGGTAGCAGGTCGAAAGTGAACTGGCAATCGTACATGGACAACTACGATGGTATTCGCGACGACATAGAAAAAACGATCCCGGGTTTTGAAAATTACAACCAACGTGTGCGCGAGCCCGGCGGCTTTTATCTCCCTAATTGCAATAGGATGGGATCTTTTAACACCTTTTCGGGTAAGGCACAGTTCAATGTGGCATCCGTTGAAAATATTACGTTGAAAGAGGATGAGCTGATGATGATGACCATTCGCAGCCACGACCAGTTCAATACAACCGTTTACGGACTGAACGACCGGTACCGCGGAATCTATAATGAGAGAAGGGTGCTGCTGATGAACGAAGCCGACATCGCGCGCCTCCATTTTAAGGATGGCGATGCTGTGGATATTTTCAACCGCCATGGCGGTGTTGAACGTGTCGCCAGGAATTTCATCATCGTTGCTTACCCCATTCCCGGAGGTTGTACCGCAAGCTATTTTCCCGAAACAAACGTGCTGGTACCTATCAACAGCGTTGCCGAAAAAAGCAATACGCCCACGTCGAAGATGGTGGTTATCCAATTGGGGCGCGCAAAAAAGCGCGAAAAACTTTTTTAAATAATATTCAAAAGTATATATTTATGGGCGCAATTGGTGCGTATTAATACTGTAAAGGATTATTATGCTTGCTGTGTGGAGATATTAAAGGAATATATTAAAGTTCTTCCCCCGATGCCATCTAAACAATGCCGGCTGCTTGCTTTATTAATATACATCGCCGCCACGCTGCAGGGATGTGGCGAACGTGATACGGCTGTACAGCCATTGACGGGTCCGTCCATCTTCCGTGTCAACCTCGATAACATGCCGCGAATACTGGTCTGTGCGTTAGACGACGAGTTATGGGCAGCGTATGATGTGGAGCATTCAAGGTTGTACAAAACCTGGAAGGGCGGCATCAACTTTAACGGTCCCATGTATGATGACAGGCACAATGTGCAGCCGTCTACCCAAGGCGTGGCCTACTCCGTTGATACCAGCCGTCGATCTCCCTGGCAACTGTATCTCGACGGTCAGCAATTACCCGCAAAAGTAGAATATCTCGGCTACAGCATTAAAGGCAACAGGGCCACCATTGCTTATAAAGTTCCTTTGAAGGACCGCGACGATATTATCATCAGTGAAACACCTGTGTTCTCGCAAACCGAAGATCGCACACCTGTGCTCACCAGAATTTTCGAAACGTCGGGAATACCCGACGGTGTGCGTCTGATGCTTCATACCACGCAAGGTGCGCTTGCTGCCGCCGACGGATTGGTTGTGAGCGGGGGCAGTTTTAAAAAAATATCAACAAAAAAGAATTTAGGTAACGGATACGATATTGAAGGCGACATCACCTTAATAAACAACGGCGAAACAAGGGTAACTGCGCGTTACGTACGGTTATCCATGAACGAAGAAGCGGGGCCTGTTGGCTCCAACAAGGTATCAGATAATGAATCCCAATTTGCAGCAACAATAGAGGACGGTAAGCGACTGATTGGACTAAATGATTGTGCTGCTTGTCACAGCATGGCCAAGAAAGGAATCGGTCCATCCTTTGAAATGATTGCCGCGAAGTATCGATTAACAGACGATATCATACAAACGCTCAGCGCCAAAATAATTAAAGGCGGCAGCGGAGTATGGGGAAGACAGGTGATGACACCACATCCCGGTCTTTCAACGGCGCATGCATCAGCAATGGTGGCCTATATCCTGTCGATCGATAGCGCTTCATCGGCAGGCAGTGAAAATTATAGAAACGGTCTTGTCGCCGATTTCTACAAGCCCGGCATTCAGCTTTCAGGCATTCCTGAATTCATACCCGGACAAAAGCCTAATCTTTCGGTAGTGGTGCCCGATATCGAATTTGTTGGTGTTGATATGTCCATTAACCGGGTGAGAAATGATTTTTTCGGTTTCGACGATCAATTCGTGATGTATTTGTCCGGATTTTTGAATGTTGATAAAGCCGGTATGTACCAGCTGCGATTAAAAGCCAATGCGGGTGCTAAACTGTTTTTGAATGATGAGAAGATTGCGGATGTCAATTATTCCAATTACGATTACCATGAACAGGAAGTTTCAGCGCATTTAAACAAAGGGCCCAATAGGATCCGGGTATCGTATTATGAAGACATCTATTCGAGCAATCTTAGTTTACGCTGGCGCCAACCGGGTCAAAAGAAATTTGAGAAGATCCCTGCAAATCTTTTCACACATGATCCATCGATGATCAAGGCAACGGCCGACGGCATCAAGGAAGTGTACGAGGTGAACGCGCCCGGGTTTGGAAGCCCGGTAGATGGCGTTCATCCGTCGTTCGACGTAGCAACAGTTAGACCTGAAGATTTTAATATGCGGCTCAGTGACCTGGAATTTTTGCCAGACGGCTCGCTGGCTGTGGCCACCTGGGATTCTACAGGGAGCATTTACATTCTTGAAGGTGTGCAGGGCAGCGACCGTTCCAAAATCAAAGCGCGACTTTTTGCGAAAGGATTGTATGAGGTGATGGGTCTCGAATATGTTGACGGATCACTGTATGCCTTGCAGAAATGGGAACTCACCGAATTGAATGACACCGATGGCGACGGTGTTGCAGATGTTTATAGCGCAGTGCTCGATGATTGGACTGCCACTGCCAATTTTCATGAGTGGGCCTTCGGTCTCCTTTATAGGGACGGCTTCTTTTATTTCAATACGGGCATTGGCCTGGGAGGTAATGGCATTGTTACCGATACGGGGATCAACTATATTCCACGGGTGCAAACCAGGGATCGCGGCAAGACCATTAAAGTGAACAAGAATAACTGGACTTTCGAAGCAATTGCTCACGGCTACAAAGCGCCTAACGGCATTGGGTTTGGCGTTGACGGCGAAATTTTTACTACCGATAATGAAGGGCACATGGTGCCTACTAACAAGTTGATGCACGTTCCGCCAACCGGCTACCCGTTTTTCGGAAATGATGAAGTGCTTCAGCAGCTTTCGTTGCCGGTGCCGCCGATGAAGCCGCCGGTTTTATGGATGCCGGAAACAGAACTCTCCAATTCGCCTTCCCAACCTGTTTATTTTGATAAGGGCCCTTATAACGAGGGACAGATGGTTTTCGGTGACGTGCATCATGGCGGATTGCACAGGGTGTATGTTGAAAAAGTGAACGATGAATACCAGGGAGCCATATTCAGGTTCACACAAGGTTTGGAGGCGGGAATCAATCGCCTGGCGTGGGGGCCGGATTCGAGTTTATATATGGCGGGACTGGGAGCTGGCGGCGACTTTGGGCACCATGGCCAGTGTTGTGGATTGCAGCGCCTCATGTACAATGGCAAATCAACACTGGATATTTTGAAGGTAAGCGCCAGGGCCAATGGGATGGAAATAGAGTTTACTGAACCGCTGCGTATTGGAGACGGCGTGCTTGCTTCCGATTACTCCGTGCAGCAGTTTTGGTATGAAACCGCAGACGACGTGCCGGAAGGCGGTGTAAAAAATGATATTGAAAATCTTCGGATAACATCCGTTGTGCAGTCGGGCGACAGAAAAAAAGTATTTATCGGCCTCGACGGCATGAAGAAGGAGCATGTAATTTATATAAAAATGAATAAGCCCTTCATTAGCGATGCGGGCAACAGGCTTTGGACGGGCGAAGCATGGTACACGCTGAATAATTTTCCTAAGCAAACCGGACGCGAGGGAGTAACAAAAGTAAAACGTGACAATCAGTTGCTGGAAGAAGAGACCGAGGTGGGCTGGGAATTACTGTTTGATGGAAAATCAATGGATAGTTGGCAGGTGACGGGCGACTGCAAAGTGCGAAGCGGCGCCATTCATCTTAAAGACAAAGGCAGCATGTTGGTTTCTGACAAATCCTATAAAAATTTTGAGTGGGAATTTGAATGGAAGTCGGAGCAACGAGGTGATGCAGGCGTTTACTTTCACTTGCCTGACACGATCTCATTTTCCCACCTTTCGGCCGGATACCCCGAAATGCAAATAATAGATGAACAGGATAACCCGACGCATTTAACAGGTGCTTTATTTAACCTGGAGGCACCTCGGTATAAAATTGCAAAACCACATGAATTTAACCACTCCCGCGTGATCGTTAAAGACGGGCATGTTGAATACTGGCTGAATGGATTCCGGGTAACGGAATTCGACTATAATGGCAACGGATGGGCGAAAAAATGGAGAGATGTATTCGGCAATGCTCCGCACATAAGTGGTCACGGCAAAATCTCTATCGCTATTCAAAATAGCGCCATCAGTGTCAAAAACATGCGCATAAGAAACTTATAAAAATCATAGAGATGCTATTTACTGTCAGATGCTGTTTGTTATTTTGTGTATGCCTCGGTTGGCTATCCTCTTACGCCGCGCAGGATAATGATTCACTTACCGTAGTTTTTGTTACCGGCGACGATGAATACAGTTCACGGGAAGTGATGGTTCCCTACGCGAAGATGCTTCACGACCGCTATGGGTTTCGGGTTATTTATATTAAAGATGAAGCGCCTGATGCCGACCTGGCGCCGAATCATGACCCGCAACCTTCGGTGCTTGAGGGCGCTGAACAAATTGCAGAGGCGGATCTGTTGGTCGTGTTTATGCGCTTTCGTGCGTGGAAGCCGGAGTCGCTCAAGTATTTTATCGACTATTTTGAATCGGGCAAACCCGCAGTGGGCATCCGCACAACCACGCACGCTTTCTGGAGAGACAGAACTTTTTCTCCGAAATATTTTGGCGGGCATTATAAAACGCACAATACTGACAACATGGTTGGCCAGGTGAATCCGCGTTACGCCGATCATCCCATCGCGAGGGGAGTCAAACGCAAATTCGACAGTCCCGACAACGGTCCCTATGTTTCTACCCCACTCACCGAAGGGGCCGTGCCGGTGGTACTATCCTATGGCCATGACCGGAAGGATCCGAATATCGGCAACGATAGCTACGACAGTCCCACATACCCCATAGCATGGACCTTCGATTATAAAGGTGGACGCAGGGTGATGATCACGCTTGGCAACGACCGAAGCCACGATCATGAATGGGATGTGATGTGTAACCTCTTTTATAATTCGGTGTTCTGGTCGCTGGGATTCGAAGTGCCGCAAAATGGCGTTCTCGCTGCCGGGAAAGATTTTAAAATGATGAAAGAAAGTGCTTCTTATGAGCCAAAAGCAGAAGCGAATCCGACCCCGCCGTCGTACGAGCCCGCAAAGGACTGGGAGGTGCTTTTTGATGGCAGTGACCTTGAAAAATGGAGGCACTGGGATATATCGATTCCTCCTTACGGCATCCCGCTCGACCTGCGTGCCTACACTGTAGGACCGGTTGATTATTCCCTCTCGCCGGCTCGCTGGAAAATTGAAAATGGCGCCGCGGTGGCCAGGGTCGGGTACGGCGACATTGTGACCAGGCAGTCGTATGTCAACTACCAGTTACGGCTCGACTTTTACATACCGAAACAACCTGAATGGGTTACCGGAGAGTGGAGAGGCAATAGTGGAATTTTTCTTAACGGATCTTACGAAATAGCGATCCTGAGTACATTTGGAGGCAAAGCGAGCGACCGGTCCAACGGCGCAATCTACCGGCTAAAGGCTCCGGATATTGAAGCTTCCAAACCCGAGGGTCAATGGCAAACGCTCGAAGTGACCGTAAAAAATGGTGTTGCCACCATCGCGCTGAACGGTAAACTTATTCACAACCGCGTGCCGTTAAAGGAACCGACATTTAATGGCTTTCCGGTCGCTGCACTTTATCCAAAAGACAGTTGGCAAAGAAAAAGAAAGGTGGTTGCAGAGGGCCCCATTCGTCTTCAGGCGGAAAACACG
>CBIGXK010000139.1:0-9160 GCA_966193805.1 uncultured bacterium
TCCGCTGACCGTTGAGGATTTTGCAACAGATATTGAAAGGAGAAAGGGCGGAACGCAAAAAGGTACCACGCCCAGGAAAGAAGACGACCTTCCCATCTTCAAAAGCGGCCTCTTCAATGACCTTACCACCGGTGCGCCAATCACCATTCTTTTTGAGAACAACAACACGCGCTCAACCGACTATGCGAAACAACGGGCCTTTCCAAGACCGGGGCACGCCGACCTTGTGGCAGGACAAAAATTTGGAGGTTTCGAAGATTACAGGGGGGGCGGGCACTTTAGCGGACGGCTCACCGTGGCCCTTGTTGCTGCCGGGGTTATCGCAAAGAAGCTTTTATCATTCGCGGAAGGCAATATTAAAGTAGCGGCCGACATTCTTGAGATCGGCGGGGAAAAGGACCAGGAAAAGGGTCTTCAAAAAGCCATCAACGCAAAGGATTCCATCGGCGGCATCGTGGAATGCAGGGTAACCGGTTTGCCCGCCGGCCTCGGAGAGCCTTTTTTTGATTCGGCCGAATCACTCATCAGCCATGCCGTTTTTGCCATTCCCGCGATAAGGGGTGTTGAGTTTGGGACGGGCTTTGCCGCGGCACGCATGTTTGGCAGCGATCACAACGATGCGATCCTCGACAGTTCGGGCAAAACAAGAACCAACCACGCCGGTGGCATTGTTGGCGGCATTACCAACGGTAACGAGCTCGTTTTCCGCATTGCCGTGAAGCCAACGTCTTCAACGCCAAAAGAACAGGAAACGCTGAACCTCGAAACGGGGGCGGTGCAACCGTTCTCCGTCAAGGGGCGTCATGATCTTTGCATAGCCCTGCGGGTGCCGGTTGTGCTCGAGGCGGTTACATCCTTCGTGTTGGCGGATATGCTGCTGCTCGAAAGGCGCCTTCCCCGGATATTAAAGCATTAAAATGAATGGAATCTCAAGGTATTTTATTATTATTGGCGGAATGAAATCCAATTTCACGGCCGCTGCACTGATGAAAACCATTGCCGGGATCGGTCTTTTAATGACGGCGTTCGCATGGACGGGATGCACCGAAAAAGAAGAAAAACCGCAGGAAAAAGATATCGTCAAAAAGGCGGAACTGTTTCCCGACAGGCTGAAAAAAAACCTGCAGGAATTTATCCAGTACGCCGGCAACAATAGCGGAAGGATCAGCGACACCACTTTGCTGAAAAATATTTCCATTGTCAAAGACATCTATGTTGATAACGGCTACACTGCGTTGTGGTCGGCGGAAGGACAATGGCTGCCGCTTGGCGATTCGTTGTTCAATTTCATCATGAACAGTAAGCACTACGGCCTGTTCCCCTCCGATTACAATTACAGGGCAATCAACGGTATTCGCGACCAGGTGCAGAAAGATTCGCTTTCTCAAAAAGACGCCGCTCTGTGGGCACGTGCCGATATGCTGCTGACAGATGCGGTGCTGAGGGTTGCGGAACATCTCAAACGTGGCAGACTGCCTTACGACAGCACATCCCGGAAGGACACGGTTAGGCTTACCGATAGTTTCTACGTCAGCGTAATTGACAAGATCAACACATCGAAAACCCTGACACCCGTTCTCAACGGTTTGGAACCGGCTATTGCGCCCTACCAGGAACTGAAGAATGCGGCAAAGGACTACGTGGATTCAACTGAATTCGTAATGTACACGTACCTGTCGTATCCATTCGAGGATTCCCTTGCCTTCTACGGTCTGTTACGGAACCGTTTATTCGAAGAAGGCATCATCGATTCAATTAGCACCAACTTCGACAGCGTCCAGCTCAGCAAGGCGCTGAAAAAATACCAGGCAAAGCACAAGATCAAAGCCTCGGGCAAAGTGAACGAGGCCACGATAAATGCGCTGAACGACACGCCGTGGGAGAGGTTTAAACGCATAGCGCTGAGCCTTGACAAGTATAAACTGATGCCCGATACACTGCCGACAACCTACGTGTGGGTGAACATTCCGGGTTATTACCTGAAAGTGGTGGATACGGGACAGGTGGTGATGGAGTCGCGTGTGATTGTGGGCAGCTCGAAAACGAGGACGCCCGAACTGCACTCGGACATCTCAAATTTCATTACGTACCCGCAATGGACCGTTCCTTACAGCATCATTTTTAAAGAAATGCTGCCCGCCATTAAAAAAGACGTTACCTACCTCGACAGGCAGAACCTGATGGTCGTTGACCGGAACGACAGCGTTCTGGATCCCTACCTGATCGACTGGTCGAAACTGAGCAAAAAAAAATTTCCTTACCTGATCAAGCAACGCGAGGGCGACGACAATTCTCTCGGCGTGCTGAAGTTTAATTTCAGAAATAAATACGCTGTGTACCTCCATGATACGAACGCACGGTGGATGTTTTCGAAGTCGGACAGGGCGCTGAGCCATGGGTGCGTCAGGGTTCAGGACTGGAGGGATCTCGCGCACTTCCTGGTGCGTAACGATACCATAAAATATCACACGGATACACTCGCCAGTTGGATCGTTCGGCAGGAAAAACATGTGGTGTCCGGATTTAAAAAAGTACCGGTTTATTTACGTTACTTTAGTTGCGAGGCGAAAGACGGGAAAGTAAAGTTCTATGATGACGTTTATGGTGAAGACAGAATACTTACAGAAAAGTATTTTGCTAAGAACATATACTGAAATTCATGAAGAAAGTTTTGCTTGCTTTACTACCGGCATTGCTCGGATGGACATCGGTGCATGCGCAAACCGCAGACAGCATCCGCAAGGCCAACGCACGCAAACCAGTCGCCGCCGTTGAAACCGGTGTGGCGAGTTATTACCACTCAAAATTCCAGGGAAGAACCACCGCCAGCGGAGAGAAATATGATGAAAAAAAGATGACCGCGGCGCACAACAGGCTGCCATTCGGTACCTATGTGCGCGTTACGAATCTCCGGAACAAGCGCAGCGCGATCGTAAGGATCAACGACAGGCTGCATCACCGCAATACACGACTGATTGACCTGAGCCGCGCGGCAGCAGCCAAACTGGGTTATATCGCACGGGGCCTCACAAGGGTAAAGGTGGAGGTTTTGAGGGATAAATAAATTTACCGATATTCAGTTGCCCTAACCCATTTACCCAAAGCTGCGCATATGCCCAGAATTCTCCTCCTGGCAATTTGTTGTATCTTTTTCTTTACGGCCGCCAATGGCCAGCGACGTTCGTACAAGCAACCTCCAACATTAGGGATCCATTTTATTTTTAATGATTTCGAAACGGCAGCGGCAATTCGCAGTTCTTCGCTGTCATCGGTATTAAAGGAACACCGCTTTGGCAAGTTGAAGAACATGGCGCAGGGCCTCGCCATCAGTTTTGGCAAGGGCCTGTCTGAAACAGTCGATTTTTACTCGACTGTAGCCGGGTCTTTTCTATCTTATCCATTCGAAAACAGGCGGCCGCCGGGAAGTGACTATCTCTTGGTGGAAGCAGATGCCAGCGTGCGGGCAAAACTGCTTTCGGATAAATATTTTGTAGTGCCTTATTTCCAGATGGGTGCGGGTATTTCCAAATACCAGGGGTATTGGGCAACATTTATTCCGATTGGCATCGGAATACAGGTCAATTTTTTTGATGAAGCTTTTTTGCAGTTCAATTCACAATACAGGGTGGGTGTGACCGAAATGGCCGGCTATCATTTTGTGCATAGCATCGGGCTCGTGGGCAACCTGGGTGAATGACGGTTTTAATTGTCGTCGTCTTTCTTGCCGAAGAGCCTTCTAAAAAAACCCTTCTTCTTTTTCTCCTCTTTTTCTGGCGCTGCCTGCTCTATTTTCTTCACATCTTTTTTTCCATTCGCTTCTTTTAAAACCTTCTGCTCTTCCAGCGATAATTTGGATTCGACAGGCACATCATAGTTTTCTTCCGGGGTACCGAGATATTCATCGGCCTCGCCGATTCCGGCATCCTGACCTTCTGCGCCGGGGGGCGGTGCCTGATCCTGGATGTTCATGTAATCGTAGAGCATTTCGCTGCGCATATTTTCGGGCTGTACGAATTTCGCCTGCTTGTCAAGCCCCAGCGTTTTGTCCTGGAACGCCTTTTTGAAGAAATATTCCCAGATGGGCCTCGCGGCCTGTCCGCCGTAACCCAAACCGCTTTCAAGATGTATGAAGCGGTTGTCGCAACCTATCCATACGCCCGCCAGCAACTGTGGGGTGTAGCCCATGAACCATGCATCAGAATTGTCGTTGGTGGTTCCTGTTTTACCGCCCATTTCAGCCACACCGAGCCTTGAACGGAGTCCCGCAGCGGTGCCGATATCAACAGGACCCTGCATCATCCTGGCCATGGTGTACGCAGTGCTTTGGCTGATGACCTCTTTGCGTTGCGTATCGAAGCGGGCCAGCACGTTGCCGTTTTTGTCCTCGATCCTCGTAATGTACACCGGTTTGGTGCTGAAACCTCCCCCGGGGAACATCGTGTAGCCCCACATCATTTCATACAGCGAGAGATCCACGGCGCCAAGGCTGATGGAAGGGTAGGGTTTAACCTTTGTCGGAATGTTGATCTGCTTGATGAACTCGGCAAATCTTTCCGGTGTGGTTTGCTTGATGAGGTACGCGGCCACTTCATTGATCGACCAGGTAAGTCCGCTGGCAAGGCTACGCGTACCGGTCAGACCCCTGTCATTTGCAGGCACCCATCCCGAACCGGGGAAGTACTGGGCAGTGGCCTCGCACTGTGTTTCGGGCGTGAACCCGAATTCTTCAACGGCCAGGGCATACAGGAAGGGCTTAATGGCCGATCCCACCTGCCGTTTGGTCTTGATATTGACGTGGTCGAACTTATAAGTTTTAAAGTCGATGCCGCCCACCCACGCCTTTACCTGGCCGGTCAGCGGATCCATCACCATGAACGCCGTTTGCAGCATTTCGCGGTGATAGCGGATGGAATCCATCGGGGTCATCACAGTGTCTTTTTCCCTTTCCGAATTCCAGGCAAACACCCTCATGGGTGTTTTTTTGTTGAACGTTTTCCTTATTTCCGCGTCACTCATGCCCTCTTCTTTCAGGCTCTTCCACCTTTCACTGTTTTTCATAGCGGCTTCGAGGATATTCTCATGGCCCTTCCAAACGGCGTCGGTCCTCAGGCTCTTTTGCCGGCTCAACGCCTTTTGAAGGCTGGGCATGTTACGCGCCACGGCTTCTTCTGCATAAAGCTGCATACGGGGGTTGATGGTTGTGAACACCCTCAGCCCATCTTCATAAATATTGTAATTGCTGCCATCGGCTTTCTCATGTTCGTTTGTCCATTTTCGCAGCTCGTCGCGGATCACTTCCAGGAAGTAGGGCGCAATGCCGTTGTTTTCGTTTACTTTTTTATAGTTCAGCCGGATGGGGTGCTTTTTGATCTCTTCGGCCTGCGCCGCGGGCAGGTAGCCATTGCGCTCCATTTGGTCGATAACCGTGTTGCGGCGGTCGAAGGCGGCCTTGTAATTCGTACGGGGGTTGTAGGTTCCGGTGGCCTTGAGCATGCCGATCAGCACGGCCGATTCTTCGACATTCAGCCTGTCCGGTTCCTTAGAAAAAAAAGTGCGCGAGGCATTACGGATACCGTACACGTTGTCGCTGAACGATACGGTGTTGAGATAAAGCGCGAGTATTTCCTGCTTGGTGAAATTTCTTTCCAGTTTAACGGCAATGATCCACTCTTTAAGTTTTTGAAGGATCCTCCTGAAGATATTCTGCGATCTTTCTGCGAACATGTTCAGCGCCAACTGCTGCGTAATTGTTGAGCCGCCGCCCTGTTTTCCGAGCAGCACCAGGGCCCTGAGCGCGGCCTTACCATCAATTCCGGAATGGTCGTAGAAACGTTCGTCTTCGGTGGCCACCAGGGCATTCACAACGTGCTTGGAAATGTCGCGGTATTGCACATTGCTGCGGTTACCCTTTACCCGAAAGTATTTGCCCATGCTGGTGCCGTCGTCTCCGTAAACTTCTGTTGCCAGGGTTATGGAAGGATTTTCAAGCTGTGCCAGCGACGGCATTTTTCCGAACACGCCGAAGTTGATCAGTACAATAAAGAGAACCAGGGCGAGAAAGCATCCAAGGAAGATTTTCCAGAATATTCGGACTGAACGCGACATGTATAAAAATTAAACTTAAAAGTTAGCTGTTAAAACTTAAAACTGCAAAGCATGTATGAGCAAAAATCATACTTAGATAACTTTTAGTGGGTTTTAGCCGGTTAAAAGTTGCAGGTCCACTCAACTTTTAACTTTTAACTTTTCGTTTATGACTACCTGCCGTATCGCTTCGAAAATTCAAGGTATCCCTCCATGTCCTGGTTATTTTTCAGCACTTCGAGGTTGCGGTCGCTGATGAGGAGGAACGACAATTTGCCAGCGGGCAGCCACGGAACCACCTCGGTAGACGCCACAGGCTCGGTTTTCCGGATGTACTCCATCGCATCGGCAGCATTCGCGAAGCCCGACATGACCACGAGCCGCACCGAGTCGTTCATTGCCTGGTTATTGATTTCGATGGGCTGGCCGGAAAAATTAACCTGGTTATACCTGTTAAACGCATTTCTCGATTCAGTTACATAAACGGGATCCACCTTTGTCAGCACCAGCACCACCGAATGCGCTGCCTCTACGTTGAAGGTAAAGGCGGTGGGTATTTCGGCCACTGCACCTTTTTTCTCAGGGGGCGGGGCAACAGTAATTTCCGGTTTGCGCCCGGTAGTGTTCGAGTCAATGTTGTTGAGGTTCACGGGCCGCAAGGTAGTTGTATCCTGCTCGAGCGGGGTGCCTATCTGCTCCTGCGGCTGGCGCGGCTGGTTCATGACCACCACGGTGTCCTCCACTCTTGTTATCTCAAGGTTTGTGAGGTATTCCTCTATTTCCTTCCGTCGGCCCAGTACGTCCAGGATCGTTTTTGCCTTTTCAGCAATCGGCTGGTCGGCGTATAGTTCGATAATGTTGTTCAACGAAGCTTTGGCTTCCTCATCCTGCCTGCTGTGAATGTAGTATACCGATTCTATGTAAAGCAGTTGCGGCGTCCAGTAACTGTTCCCGTAAATACTGTCGTTGATCTTCTTCTGTCTCTCGGCTTCCGCGAAATTACCTTCGATGAAAAGATTGTACACGTTTTCGTAAGCGCGCGTCCTCTCCTCTTTCTGTTTCTTTTCATTTCCTGATAAAGCGTTGTCCAGCATTTGCTGCAGCCTGGTTCCCTGGTACTTCATGTCGAGTTCCGCCTTCGCTTTGGCCGCATCTCCGTCTCTGCCCACTTTTTTATAGGCGAAGTACAGGTAATACAGCGCATCGGCCCTTCTCGTGTGATAGGTGAACTTGTTCACGAATCTTTCGAGTGCAGCGATGGCTTCGCCATATTCTTCGAGCTGGTCAATGTAGATCACACCGAGATTTACCAGGGCGTTCCCGATCGAATCATCGGAAAGCTCCAGTTTTTCCGCAGTAAGCGGAATGTTTTCGAGCAGGGCCGCGTAAGTTACCGGGCCTGTAACCGCAGCACTGGTGTCGCCTTCGTCGCCCGTTGGCGCCCCTGTTCTCGGGTCGCGCGGACCGGTGCCCGACTGTGCGATGGCTGCCTGCCGCCGCCAGTTATCGACATTAGGACGGTTGCCCCATGTTTGCCTGAAACCGCTGTATCCTTTAGACTTCAGTGAAGGATTGTTGAAGTACCAGTCGCCTTTGCTGCTGTTATTGGCAAAAAGATCGGCAGGGGCATTGTTCCTGTCGTTCAGGCCTATTGCGGCATTGCCGGCGGTCACCTCGTCTTCTTTCAGTCCCTGTTTTTTTCTTAGCTGGCGCACCATCTTTTTCAACAGCGTCGCTCTTTCTGCTTCGGGCATGGCTGCCAGGAGTTGAAGACTGTCCTGCCGCTGTATCACTTCCTGCTCGCTCACAATGCTGGCAAGAACTTCCTTTCGTTTACCCAGCGCAACCGGGTCAACTATTCCCGGATCGTTATTGTTGACAGAATCGTAGAACCTTTTTGCGTCGGGGTAATTTTTTTCTTCATATGAAATATCGCCAAGCAACAGGAAGGAGCGCGTACGCTGAGAGGCATTGAGGTTTTCTGTTGCGGCCGCGGCCGATTTCAGCAGCATTTCCTTTGCTCCCGGAACATTATTTCTTTCCAGCTCTATCCGGGCCGCTGTGTAATAAACGATGTCGCGATATTTCTCGTACCGGTCGCGGCGGCCCATTTTTCTAAGCTCTTCAATATTTTTCCTGATCGCTACGGAGTCACTGTTGTTTTGCCGGATGGCATTGAGGATGGCGTAGACTTCGAGTACCGGGTCGAGCGTGCGGTTTTTCGCGCGGTTATAATATTCCTCGGCCAGGTCGTGCCTGTCGGACAGTTCGTACAACTGCGCAATCAGGTATTCCCACCTGGACCTTTCTTCGCGGCCGGTCGCATTGTCGAGTGATTTTTCGAGATAATGGGCTGCGCTGTCATCCATTTTCTGGTGGTAGAACCAGAGCGCCTGCATTTCGTTGAGATCGGTTTGCAATCTTTCCGGAAAGCGTGGATCATTTTTCAGGGTCTGTATCAGGCTCGCTGCTTCCGCCATCCGGTCGCGGGCAATGTACGTGCGAATTTGCCAGATGAACGATTCGTTGCGGCTGGGGGGTGTCGTCCATGCGCGGCTCACCAAAGAATTGTTCTCTTTCGTGGACACAGACAGGGCGTTGGTACCTTCGTTCGCATTGCTGCCGATGGGCATGTCGTAGCCGTCGGGCTCCTTCGGCGAAAACGCATAGTTGATGTACTGGAAGGTGAGATAGGCAGAGTCGAGATCATTTCGAAAATAATACGCTTTGCCGATCAGCATGTACAGGTTGTCGATCCATTGGTTGCGCAGATCGTGGGTAAGGATGCCGGTATTGGCCTTGTAGATAACGGAATCCAGTTCGGTCCTGTCGCCGGATGTGCGCTCGAGGCTGTAGTTGTAGAAAGGGAGCAACTGTGAAAAGTCGTCTTTGTGGGCGAGTTTCGCCCGTTCGAGCACCTGGTCCAGCTTATTATTGGCGTTAAAGTACCAGTTGTAGTGGGTAACGGTATTCTGGATGAATTTTCGGGGACCCTTGAATTTTTTTTCAGCCGATTTTTCGGCGCCCAGCAGCTTGTTCTCGTATCTTTTTGGTTTCTTCAGGTCAGTCGGCAACG
>CBIGXK010000140.1:0-8989 GCA_966193805.1 uncultured bacterium
GATTCATCTTTTCAACCCACCCCTGCCCCCAGGAGGGGAATATTTTCTCTTTTTAGGTTTTGATCATTCTTTGCCGTCTCCCGTCTCACCTTTGCCGTTTGCCGTTTGCTCTTTGCCGTTTTCCATCGCCGCTACAATCTTCCTCCGCACTTCTTCAAATTCCTCTTTCGAGAGTGATAATTTTTTGCGGTTAAAATTCAAATCGTCGGCGCTTTTGATGGGAATCAGGTGCATATGGGCGTGCGGTACGTCCAGGCCAATCACCTCGATGCCACAACGGTCACAGTCAAACGCTTTCTCGATAGCCCGCGCAATCGGTTTTGCAAAAACGAGGTAGGCCGACAGGTAATCGTCGGACAGATCGAATATTTTATCAATTTCCACCTTGGGAACCACCAGCGTGTGCCCCTTCACCATCGGTGCTATATCGAGGAAAGCGACAAATCTGTCGCTTTCTGCAATTTTATACGACGGTATGGCGCCGGCGATGATTTTTGAAAAAATTGTCATACAGTTATCTCATCAATTTTAAATTTCATCATTCCGGCAGGCACCTGAACCTCGGCCACTTCTCCTTTAGCTTTACCCATCAGGCCCTTGCCGATAGGCGAGGTAATGGATATCTTGCCGGCTTTCAGGTCGGCCTCTTTTTCAGAAACTATTTTATAAGTCGTCTGTTTCTTGGTATTCAGGTTGGTGAGCGTCACTTTAGTAAGAATGGAAACCTTGCTGGTGTCAACATCGCCTGCCTCGAGTATGCGGGCACTGGCCACATCGGCCTCCAGCTTCTTGATCCTTGCTTCCAGCAATCCCTGCGATTCTTTTGCGGCGTCATATTCTGCATTTTCCTTCAGGTCACCTTTCTCACGCGCCTCAGCGATAGCCCTGGCCGCAGCCGGCCTGTCGATGGTTCGCATCTTATGCAGCTCCTCTTTTAATTGCTCAAGGGTTTCCTTAGAAACATAAATGATGTCACTCATGATAAAACACTTTATTATAATGAAAAAAATTGCCGCTACCCGGGAGTAACAGCAAAAAGAACAACGCCTCAGTGACACTGAAGCGTTGCGCAATTGTAATATAGGCAAAATTAGGAGAAAAAACTTATCTCATCCCCAACTTATCCAGGGTAACTTTCGCCATCTTGAAAAAAGCCTCATGGCTGTATCCGGCTATATGCGGAGTAATTAGCACGTTCGGCTGATCTACCAGCCAGCTCAGCGCCATTTGCTCTTCTTTGCCGTACGATTCCAGCCGCTCATTTTCAAGGACATCCAAACCCGCTGCAGAAATTTTAGACAATTTTAATGCTCCGATAAGGGCCTCGGTATCATGAACCCTGCCACGGCAGGTGTTTAAAAAGACCGGTTTTCGTTCGAGCATATCGAAAAATTGCCTTCCGGCCATGTGCCTGGTTTCCGCAGTGAGTGGCACATGAAAGCTCACGACGTCTGCATACCGGCATATCTGCTCGAGGTTGGCCTCGTGCACATGGCCGCTCGCAAAGCCGTTCTTGTATTTATCGTAAGCAAGCACCGTAACATTAAACGATGCGAGCAGGCCGGCAAAGCTGCTCCCGGTGTTGCCATACCCGATAATGCCCACTGTTTTGCCCCAAAGCTCGGTTCCCCTGTTCGCATCCCGGATCCACTTGCCGTGCCGCACCTGCCGCATGCCAGGGCATATTCGGTTCAGAAGGCTCAACAGCATGCCCAACGTATGCTCCGCAACGGCGTTCCTGTTGCCTTCGGGGCTGCTCACACATTGGATCCCCTTGCTTTCGGCATATTCAACGTCGATCAGTTCCATGCCGCTGCCGAGCCTCCCGATCCACTTCAGGTTCGGGGCGTTTTCGAGCATGTTTCTGTCTATCCTCAGGCGCGTGGTGACGATGAGACCCGTTACGCCGGGCATGACCTCGTAAAGCTGGTCGTACGAAATGTGTGTGTCGGTGATCACCTGGTACCCGTTTTTTTCGAGGGTTTCAGTCAGGTATTCATGGGCGCGCGCCGTAATGATTACCTTCGGTCGACCGTTGTCAGGTTGTGTATTTTGAGTCATAATTTCCCTGGTCTTTGATCTTTGGTCTTTTGTCCTTTGTCCACCCCCGGCGCTCCGCGCCACCCCCGCCAGCGGGGATACGTTTGCCCATTGCCATCCCTCTCCCGTCTCCTCTCTCCCGTCTCCTTCAACCCTCCCGCATCCTAAACGTCAGCCGTCCAAACTCCTCCACGCTCAGTTGCTCGGCGCGTTTGTCGAACAGCCCATCCGCCAGCTCTTCTTTCGTAAACAGCGCCTTCACGGCATTTCTCAACGTTTTCCTGCGCTGGCTGAATGCCGTTTTCACCAATACCCGGAACAGTTTTGCGTTCCGCATCTTCACCGGGTTGGCCAGAGGCGTGAGCCTGATCACCGCGCTTTGCACCTTTGGCGGCGGCTCAAAAGCTGTTGCCGGCACCTCGAACAAATACTCCACCCTAAAAAATGCCTGCAGCAGCACACTGGTCACGCCATATATCCTGCTTCCCTCAGCCGATGCCACACGCTGCGCCACTTCCTTCTGAAACATGCCCGTCACGCTTTCCACATCATCCTTCCAGTCGAGCATCCTGAAAAGTATTTCGGTAGAGATATTATAAGGAAAATTACCGACAACAGTGAAAGGCCGGTCGAAAGGTTTGGCCACATTCAGGATATCGGCTTCAATGATTTTTCCCTTCAGCTGCGGGTACACCCTCAGCAGGTATTGCACCTTTTCATGGTCGATCTCAATGCATTTCAGATCGATGCTTTGAAAAGACAGAAGATATTTGGTAAGAGCGCCCCCTCCCGGGCCAATTTCCAGGAGCCTGCCGAATGGCCGTTCCTGCAAAATGCCCGCGATCCGCTTCGACACCTCCTCATCCTTTAGAAAGTGCTGGCCCAGCGATTTTTTGAGTGTTAACATCCGCGGCAAAAATACCCCTATCCGGCCATTCCCTGTTTTATTGTATTTTTATCGCTAATATTTGAAGATGAGCCAAACGCAGCAAAAGCCTGTAATAGGAATTTCGATCGGCGACCTGAATGGAGTGGGGCCGGAGCTGATTATCAAAACCTTTTCCGATCAGCGGATGCTGGACCTGTGCACTCCTGTAATTTTCGGTTCGAACAAGGTCCTCAACTTCTATCGCAAATCGACCCCGGATGCGACTTTCAACTACCAGATCATTAAGGATCTTAACAGGATAGCCTACCGGCAGATCAACGTATTCAACTGCTGGGAAGAGGAAGTGTCCATAACGCCCGGGCAATTGAACCAAACCGGCGGAAAATATGCCGTTCGCTCCCTGGTGGCAGCAGCCCAGGCATTGTTCGACAACAAGATAAACGCCCTCGTTACGGCGCCCATCCACAAACACAATACACAGTCTGAAGAATTCAACTTTACCGGTCACACCCCGTACCTCAAAAATCTTTTCCGGACCAACGACGTGGTAATGCTGATGGCGGCCGAAAATTTCCGTGTGGGACTCGTAACCGAGCATGTGCCGATCAAAGATGTGGCGCAGTACATTACGCGCGAAAACATTTTATCCAAATTGTCGATCATCAACCAGTCGCTGATAAAAGATTTCGGCATCGACCGTCCGAAAATAGCCGTCCTCGGCCTGAACCCTCATGCCGGTGACCAGGGACTGGTAGGGAAAGAAGAAGAAACCATCATAGCACCGGCTATCAAAGAAGCCAGAAATAACTATATTGTTTCGGGACCATTTTCAGCGGATGCGTTCTTTGCACGGGGGCATCACAATAAGTTCGATGCAGTGCTGGCCATGTACCACGACCAGGGACTGATCCCATTCAAGTCGCTGGCCGCCTACGATGGCGTAAATTATACGGCAGGGCTGCCCGGCGTACGAACCTCCCCCGACCATGGAACCGCGTTCGACATCGCCGGCAAGAACGAGGCAAATCATTCTTCTTTCCTCTCGGCAGTGTACAAGAGCCTTGACATCATCGAGAAAAGAAGCTTTTACAGGGACAATCGCAAGAATCCGCTGAAAAAGGTCACGTCCGTCATTCTTGCGAATGCGGTTGACGAAAAGATAGAAGAAACAGGAGAAACCGAACAATAAAGTGAAATCATCCGGCTTATTAATTGCCACCCTTTGCCTCAGCGGCATTGCAGGTGCACAACAATCCGCGGCAGGTAAGGCTGTCACCATAACGATACCCGGGTCAACGGTAACTTTTTCGATGACGTCCGTTCCGGGAGGAACATTTGTGATGGGCAGCGCCACGGCAGAAAAGGAAAAGAATGATGAAGGACCTCAAAAAGAAGTGAAAATATCTCCCTTCAGCATCGGCACTTATGAGGTGACGCACGACGAGTTCCTGCTTTTCATGAATGACGACTCCCTCACCCGCAATTCCGATGTGGACGCAGTAACGCGGCCAACGCCGCAGTACATCGATTTCAGTCTTGGAATGGGCAAACAGGGCGGCTTTCCGGTGAACAGCATGTCACAGCACGCGGCGCTGATGTATTGCCGTTGGTTGTACCAGAAAACGGGAACGTTTTACCGGCTGCCGACAGAGGCCGAATGGGAATACGCCTGCCGCGCCGGCGCATCCACCACCTATCCTTTTGGAAGCGACTCCGGCCAGTTGAAACAATACGCATGGTATGCCGCCAACAGCGACGATAAGTACCACAAAAAGGGAGAGAAGAAACCGAACGCCTGGGGAATCTATGACATGCTCGGAAATGTAGCCGAATGGACACTGGACCAATACAAAGAAAATTACCTGGACGAACTGCCCGCAAACGCCGTTGACCCCATCACCGAACCCACCAGCCGTTATCCCAAAACGCTGAAGGGCGGCGCCTTCGACACGCCCGCAGCAGCAACGAGGCCCGCGGCCCGGTTCAGGTCGGAGATAAGTTGGAACAGGCGCGATCCGCAGATCCCAAAAAGCAAATGGTGGCTCACCGATGCGGCCCAGGTGGGCTTCAGGCTCGTCAGTCCCGCAAAACAACCCACACCCGAAGAAGCTGAAGCGTTTTATAATAAATTTCTCGGCAACTAAATCTTTAAATAAACTAACATGAACACATCTAACGGTAACTCGCGCAGGGAGTTTGTAAAACATTCCTCGCTGATTGCGGGTGGACTCATTGCTGCGCCATTTCTCAGTAACGCCAACTACTTCTCCGGCGCCGACGACACCATCAAAATTGCGCTGGTGGGCTGCGGCGGCAGAGGCACAGGCGCCATCGTTCAGGCGCTTTCAACAAAACAGAATGTGAAATTGGTAGCGATGGCCGACGCGTTTCGCGACAACCTCGACAAGTGCTACAAATCGATCACCGCAGAAGATCTTTCTGACACTACCGGCGAACCAGGCAACCTGAAAAACAAAATAGCCGTGCCCGGGGAAAATAAATTCTCCGGTTTCGATGCATACAAAAAAGCAATCGCTCTGGCCGATGTGGTGATACTTGCAACGCCTCCCGGCTTCAGGCCCACCCATTTTGAAGAAGCGGTAAACCAGAACAAGCACATTTTCATGGAAAAACCCGTGGCCACCGACCCCGTTGGCATCAGGAAAGTGCTCGACGCCGCAGAAGTGGCGAAAAAGAAAAAACTGAATGTTGTGGTTGGCCTGCAAAGACACTACTCCTACCCTTATCGCGAACTGTTCAAAAGAAAAAATATGATCGGCGACATCGTTTCTGCGCAGGCCTGGTGGAACAGTGACGGTGTTTGGGTAAGACCGCGCCAACCCAACCAAACGGAAATGGAATATCAAATGCGTAACTGGTATTACTTTAACTGGCTGTGCGGCGACCATATCAACGAACAGCACATTCATAATATTGATGTCATCAACTGGTTCAAAGGCGGCCCTCCGGTTAAGGCCCAGGGCATGGGAGGAAGAGAGGTGAGAAAAGGAAAAGATCATGGTGAGATTTTTGATCACCACTATGTGGAGTTTACCTACGCCGACGGATCGATACTGAACAGCCAGTGCCGTCACATACCGGGCACCATGTCGAAAGTAGATGAGCTGTTAATTGGCACGAAAGGAAAAATTTTCTGCGACGCGGCAACGATCACTGACGGTAAAGGCAAGGTGATCTATCAGTACGACAAGAAACAGCAAAACAATCCCTACCAAACCGAACACGACGAATTGTTTGCGGCGGTGGCAAAAGGGGAATATAAATTTGACAACGCAGCGTACGGTGCAACAAGTACCATGACGGCAATTCTCGGACGGATGGCAACGTATAGCGGCCAGGTGATCGAGTGGGACAAGGCACTGCATTCGGACCTTGACCTGCAGCCGGAAACGCTGGACTGGAACGCAATGCCGAAGAGCGTTCCGAACGCAGATGGATTTTATGCAGTGGCCGTGCCCGGCAAGACGCATTATGTTTGACCTTTAAAACTTAAAGTGAAAGGTTAACTCTTAGCCTTTCACTTTTTACTTACCTCTCATGAGCACTTTTGACAGATTTATAAAGAAAGGAGAAAAAGGCGCGAAGCTGAAAGAAGCCATCCGCCAGGAAAAAAAGAAAGCCAGGCTGGAAACGAAGGCTTATTTTGACCAGAAAAAGGAGCAGTCGCGAAACCAACCGTTTAAAGACGCTCCGAAAAAATCATCGCCGGCACCCTTCGCGAAAACCAAAAAGACCACTGCCGGGCCTTTTAAGAAATCACCCAAATCATCCGTCGCGCCTTTTAAAAAAAGTGCGAAAACCAGTACGGAGCCTTTCCCTAAATCCCCGAAAATCGCTTCACAAAAGAAAGATTCAACAGAACCGTTTGCGCAGCGCACATCTTCCAAAACGGAGGAAATGCCCCTCAACAAATATGTTGCGCATGCCGGCATCTGTTCGCGCCGCGACGCTGCCGCCCTGGTGCGCACAGGAAAAATTTCAGTAAATGGCACAACTATAACCGAGCCCGGATTTAAGGTTACCGGAAGCGATGAAATTAAACTTCAGGGTAAAAAGATATCGGCGGCGAAAACCCTGGTGTACATCCTGCTCAACAAACCTAAAGATCACATCACGACAATGGATGACCCGCAGGGCCGCAAAACAGTGATGGATATTGTGAAAAATGCTACTGCCGAACGCATCTATCCCGTTGGCCGGCTCGACAGAAATACAACCGGCGTGCTGCTGCTGACCAACGATGGCGAGCTTGCGCAAAAACTATCGCACCCGGGTTACCAGGTAAAGAAGATTTATGAGGTAACGCTCGATAAACCGCTGGTGAAAAAAGATTTCGAGCTGCTGATGAAAGGCATAACGCTCGACGATGGTTTTATTGCTCCCGATTCGCTGGCGTATGCCGACGCACGCAACAAGGCGGTTATCGGCATTGAGATTCACAGTGGAAAAAACAGGATCGTAAGAAGGATGTTTGAAAAGATAGGCTACGACGTGCGAAACCTCGACCGGGTGATGTATGCCAACCTTACCAAGAAAAATGTGGAGCGCGGCAAATGGCGGTTCCTGCAGGAGAAAGAAGTAAGGCTGCTGAAATTCATGAACGCATCCTACGCAAAGAAAAAATCGGAATGAAAACCAACGGCATGCAACGGAAAAGCTGGGAGATAATTAAGGAAACGGATGATTTTGTTGCGATCAATAAGCCTGCAGGTTTGCTCAGCATTCCCGACCGCGAAGCCGACGAAATATCACTGAAAAATATACTCAAAGATATTTACGGCGAAATTTATACCGTGCACCGGCTCGACCGTGAAACAAGCGGCGTCATTATTTTTGCAAAAAATGAAAGCGCACACAAATATCTCTCAAAATTGTTTGAAGAAAGAACCGTTGAGAAATATTACCTGGGCCTGGTTAATGGAACCCCTGCAGAAAAGGAAAATACAATTGATGCGCCGATAGCGCAGCACAGCGTCAAAAGCACGAAGATGATCATCCATAAGAGGGGAAAGCCATCCGTCACCGATTATAAAGTACTTGAACAATTCAGGAAATTCTCTTATCTCCAGTTCAGGATACATACCGGCAGAACGCACCAGATACGGGTGCATATGCAACACATCGGTCATCCCATCGTATGCGACCCTGTTTATGGCGACGGTGCGCCGGTACTGCTTTCTTCACTTAAGAAAAATTATCATCTTTCGAAGTCGGAAGAAGAGGAAAGGCCTATTTTGAGCCGGCTTGCACTGCATTCTTACAGGATCGTTTTTGATGATCACAATATTTCGGCCGAGCCACCGAAAGATATACGTGCCCTGCTGCAGCAGTTAAGAAAATTAAACTAAAAAAATCCCCCCGCATGCGGGGGGCAAAATATTCATAAAACAAAAAACTCGCTGATTAATCGATATTCGGCTGCGGAGTATAACGTATGTAAGGCTTAACCACTTTCACGCCTTTTGGAAATTTCTTCACTGCATCTTCATTAGAAATACTGTTGGCGATAATTACGTCTTCACCTACGTTCCAATCGGCAGGCGTGGAAACGCTGTGATTAGCTGTGAGCTGAAGTGAATCGATCACGCGCAGCACTTCGTTAAAGTTCCTGCCGGTAGAAGCCGGGTAAGTGATGGTCAGCTTAACTTTCTTATCTGGTCCGATTACAAACAGTGAACGCACAGTTGTTGTTTCGGAAGCGTTTGGATGAATCATTCCGTAGAGGTTCGCCACTTTCTTGTCTTCGTCGGCGATCAGCGGGAACTCAACAGTACAATTTTGTGTTTCATTTATGTCTTTAACCCAACCTACGTGTTTGTCCATTGGGTCAACACTTACTGCGATTGCTTTCACATTTCTTTTTGCAAACTCCTGTTGCAACAAGGCTGTTTTACCAAGTTCGGTGGTACAAACGGGAGTATAGTCTGCAGGATGAGAAAAAAGAACACCCCAGCCATTACCTAAAAACTCATAAAAATCAATGTCCCCGGCAGTGGTTTTAGCCTGAAAGTTGGGAGCGATATCCCCTAAACGTAAACT
>CBIGXK010000141.1:0-8961 GCA_966193805.1 uncultured bacterium
CAAACAGGTAATATGAAAAATTTAACAAGACGGTCATTTATTAAAAGTTCTGGTGGAATACTGGCCATAGGCGCCGTTGATTTTACCGGCATGTTCCCGGCAAAAAAGGCTCCAAAATTATGTTTCTCCACTTTGGGCTGTCCCGACTGGTCGGTCGACCACATCGTGGATTTTGCCGTGAACCACCATTTTCAGGCATTGGAAATAAGGGGTATCGAAAGGCAGGTTGATCTCAGCAAATCGCCGCATTTCAGTACCGAAACCGCCATTAAGGAAACCAGGAAAAAAATTACCGGTAAAGGTTTGAAAATAGCGGTGCTGGGTTCTTCCGCTGCGCTGCATCACCCCGAAGGGGCCGAAAGGAATAAGTCGATCGATGAGGCCAAACGGTTCATATCATTGGCCAATACGCTGGATTGCCCGTTCATACGCGTTTTTCCAAACAACCTTCCTAAAGACCGGGACAAAGAACAAACCCTGCAATTGATCGCAAAAACTTTCTCCGAGCTGGGCGATTTCGCGAAAGACAGCGGCGTTACTGTGTTGATGGAAACGCATGGCGATGTTGTGCATGCTGCCGACCTTGAAAACGTGATGAACAATGTAGGGAACAAAAATACCGGCCTCGTGTGGGATGTGACCAACATGTGGTCGGTTACAAAAGAATCTCCTACCGATGTATATGCGCGGTTAAAAAAGTGGATACGCCATACGCATCTCAAGGACCTGAAAATTGTGGGCGACGAGCATGTGTACACCTTATTTACCGAAGGGGAAGCGCCTGTTTTTGAAGCGATAGACCTGCTTTACAAAAACAATTACAAGGGATACTACAGCTTCGAGTGGGAAAAATTATGGCACCCCGAAATTGCGGAGCCGGAAATCGCCTTTGCAGGATTTTCCGATAAGATGAGGGAACATTTCGCTGCGAAATAAAAAGTCCGGTCATGAATTCATCCCTCCATGACCGGGTATTATCATGCTGATCAATGCTGCCTGTGTACGCCGCCACTGCCGGCAATCTTCGTATCAACTGAAGCGTTACCCCAATATCTTACATCACCGCTACCGGAAATTCTTGAATCCAGTTTCACATTAGCCACCACTTCGGCGTTGCCGCTTCCGGCGATCTTAATGCTGGTATTATCTGATTGCATCTCTTTTGCCCTGATGTTGCCGCTGCCGGCGATGCTGCCGTCAAAGTCTTTTGTTTTGCCTTTCAGGGTCATGTTGCCGCTACCTGAAATGGCTGCCTGCAAAGAAGTGGTTTCCACGTCGAGGCTCATGTTGCCGCTGCCGGAGCTTTTAGCTTCGAACCGGTCGCTGCCGGTGAGCGTGTTGTCGCTTTTTACATTTCCTGAGCCGGATAATTTAATGGCCTGAAGTGCCGGTGCGGTAACGTAAACCGTGATGGGTTTGGTGGCCCTGAAGTTGACCCCTTTCTTTCCCTGGATAATGAGGTTATTTCCATTAACGTTGACTTCGATAAATTCCTGCAAATTTTCTTCTGCTTCTACACGCACTTTGTGGTTGGCGCCATCGGTTACCACGATGTCGAAACTGCCCTTGCTGTGTACCTCGTTGAATGAGCTTGCCGGCCTGTCTTTTGAAACCACATTGCCATTGCCGGTTACCCGCTGTGCCTGCAATGCGGGAGCACTCGTTACCAGGAGGGCAGACACGCAGAGGAAAGAAAATAATTTATTCATATCAGTGTTTTTACATGATACGAACTGCCCGCATTAAAAGTTACATGGCACAAAAAATTTCTTATGATGGATTAGGCAAGCACCTCCTTGTTGTACTTGCTCCTGTACTGGATGGGGGAGAGGCCGGTGATTTTTTTGAACGTGGTGCGGAACGCCTTTGTATCGTTATAACCCACCTTGTACATCACCTCGTTAACATTTTCGCGCGAAAGTTCGAAGCTCATCTTGGCCGCTTCGATCTTTACCCGCTGAATGTATTCTACCACCGTGTTCGATGTGGCTTTTTTAAACCTTCTCTCAAGGTTCCTGCGACTCAACGCCAGCATGGAGGCCAGGTTATCAACAGTAATTCTTTCCTGGAAGTTTCCCTCGATGAATTCCTGCGCCTTGCGGATGGGTTCGTCCTCGTGATCCTTCTGCCCGCTGAACATGATAAACGGCGACTGGCTGTCGCGTTCGATATCAATCTGGAACATTTTTGCGCAGAAGATAGCCGCTGCCCTGCCCGCATATTTTTCAATGATATACAGTACCAGGTTGAGGTATGAATAGGCGCCACCGCTTGAATAGATGCCATGCTCATCGGTGATCACCTTATCTGCCACGAGATTGACATTGGGAAACATTTTTCTGAACTCGTTCGCGGCCATCCAGTGAGTGGCACATTTCTTCCCGGTAATCAGACCGCTGGAAGCGAGGAGAAAAGCGCCCATGCACAGGCTGGCCACCTCTGCACCCAAACCGTATTGCTTAACGATCCACGGAATGAAGCCCGCATTCTCTTCAATCGCCTTTTCCTTGTCGCCGTCGAAAGCAGGGATAATGATCAGATCGGTTTTCGCAATGTCGTTGATGGTTTGTTCGGTATTGATGAAATAAGTGCCATTGACAAGCGGCGTTTGGTTCGATAACCCTGCAAGCTGCACCTTGAACAGCGGTGGTTTATCCTGGCTAACTGCATAGGAATTGGCGCCGCTGAGCAACTGCCTGGGCCCCTCGATGCTGCCGAGGATGCCGCCCTTTGGAACAAGAATGGTTACATGCTTCATGAATTAAAATTATGGAATCCGGTTGGCGCAATCAACACCTTATTATGCCGTATACGCCCCTGCCATTTTTTTCACATTGCTGGTAAGTTTGTAAAGAGAACAATGTTGAAACATGAGAAAAGTAATTGCAGAAATAGCGGTTTCTGTTGATGGATTCATAGAAGGCCCCGGCGGGGAACTCGACTGGCTCGTATTCGATGAAGAACAAGGATATGTAAATGAGTTCCTTTCGAGGTTTGATGTGATCTTTTATGGAAGGATGGCCTATGAGCGTTTTGGCGCTCACCTGCAGGAAAGCAGCGACCGCCGCGAAGATTTTGCGGCAACTGTAGTCAATATGCGTAAATATGTTTTTTCCCGGAACATGAAGCACGTTGCCGGAAACGGGATGATGATCAACGATAATATCAAAGATGAAGTGAAACAGATCAGGGAAGAAGAGGGTAAGGACATCTGGCTGTGCGGTGGGGCCGATATCATCAGCACTTTTGCCAACCTGCGCCTGATAGATGAATACCTGCTCGCCGTCCAGCCTACCATTCTCGGCTCCGGCAAGCCTCTCTTCGCAAATGTTGATCATCCCATCCGGCTCGAACTCCTCGAAGCCGGGCGCCTTGATTCCGGCGTGGTGCTGCTGAATTACCGCCCGGTAGAGATCGCCGGCGACGGCAAAGCGATTACGCGAAATATCAGTTAATTTTAGGAAAAACATCCCCATGGCAACATCCTTATATGCGATCGCATCGGTGCTTGTACACGCCTCGCCGCAACGCGTGTGGAAGGCGCTCACCGACCCCGAACAGATCCGCCAATACCTCTTTGGCACCAACGCCAAAAGCGACTGGAAAGTAGGCAGCCCCATCACGTACAGCGGCGAATGGGAGGGAAAGCAGTATGAGGACAAAGGCACGATCATCGAGATCAGGCCAAACGAATACCTGCACACCACCTACTTCAGCCACATGAGTGGCCGGGAAGACATCCCCGAAAACTATGCAAATGTGCTTTACCGGATCATCCCGTCCGGCAACGACACCATCCTCACCATCGTACAGGACAACAACGCAGACGAGCGGTCGCGCGACCATTCGGAAGGCAATTGGAACATGGTGCTGGGCAATTTGAAGGAGCTGGTAGAGAAATGATGACGATTTTTCCCTATTCCGTAAATGGAATTCCCATATCCGGTTGTACAATGCCGTCGTAATGAAGAGGTTTGCGCAATATAAAGGCTTAAAACGAGGAATGAGGTTCAAACATTTCATCAGGGTGGTGCATTTGTGGTTGGGATTGGCTTCAGGAATTATCGTGACCTTCCTCGGAATTACCGGCTGTATACTGGCATTTCAACGGGAAATTGAAGATAATTTCCAGGATTACCGCTACGTTACCGCACAGGCCAAACCTTTTCTTCCGCCTTCGCAACTGAAGGCAACCGCCCAGGCCGAACTTCCCGACAAACTCATTCATGCGGTGATGTACAACGATGCATCGCGGTCGGCAGAAGTGATATTCTACAAATACGAGCCACCCGTGTCTTACTACTACATCGCCTACATGGATCCCTATACCGGAGCCGTGAAAAAGCTGAAGGACATGGACCGCGACTTTTTCCGCATCATGGTAGACGGCCACTTTTACCTGTGGCTGCCTCCTGAAATCGGTCAGCCGATCGTGGCCAGCGCCACACTCATCTTTCTCGTCCTCATGATCACGGGATTGATCCTTTGGTGGCCCCGGAACAAACATGCGGCGAAACAACGGTTCAGAATAAGATTCAATGCCCGCTGGCGCCGCGTCAACTACGACCTGCACAATGTGCTCGGCTTCTACATGACGTGGGTGGCCATCTTTCTCGCCGTTACCGGTCTTGTTTGGGGCTTTCAATGGTTTGCAAACGGGCTGTATGGCGCAACGGGAGGGGATAAGTCACTCGTGTACACAGAGCCTTTATCGGATACCCTCTCACAACGAAATAATACGGCGCAGGCGCCGATAGACATTGTATGGGAGAAGATGAAGCAGCTTTACCCCAATTCGGAATCCATCGAGGTGCATCCTCCCGAAACGGCCGCTTCGCCCATCGCGGCCAATGCCAACCCCGACCGCGACACCTACTGGAAAATCGATTACCGTTACTTCGACCAGTACACGTTCAAAGAACTGGATGTCGATCACATCTATGGCCGGTTTCAATCGGCCAGCGTTGCCGATAAAATTATGCGGATGAACTACGACGTGCACACCGGCGCCATCATGGGTATTGCGGGTAAGGTGATGATGTTTTTCGGGAGTTTGATTGCCGCGTCATTGCCGGTAACGGGTGTAGTAATGTGGCTGGGCCGCAGGAAGAAGAAGCATGCAAAAAAGCCGCTTCCTGTAATGAAAGTGAAACGAACCGTTGTGCAGTCCGTCTAGGTTCCCAGGCTAAATCTTATCGACCGGTAAATAACCGAGGTGCAGCTCATCCTGCGCTTGCTGCGCGTTCTCTTCAATAGCAATTTTATATTTATCCTTATACTGCCGGCCGAGCATCTCCGTTACGTTCATAATGTCGTCAACATCTATTCCATAACGGTCATCAATATGCGCAACTGCATTTTCAAAGCCGGTGTGCTTGTAGAAAGCAGTTTGTTTTGACATTCTTCCCGCCTCCTGCATGTCGCCGGCAACTGCCAGCACCTTGTAATGGAATTCCTCGAATTCGTTCGGCTTATAGCCGCCCAGGTTGATGAAGAAAAGATGTTTGCCGCTATTGTTGGTGCCTGTTTCGCCGGTTCTTACCCGGATCGTTATCGTGTAGTTGTTTACCTGCGTCACCTCGCGCCAGCCGTCAATGTGCAACCTGCCTGAGTCGGGCCAGGCAGATTGCATATCGGGCACGAGATCTTTAAGGCTGTTGCCGATGCCAAAGAAGATGTCGTGTTGTTCGGTTAGCCGCGCCCCGGGCTTGCAACCGAGGAGCACCATAAAAAGTTTCATTGTTATTTTGATTGCTTTTGTGCCATTTCAAACGCCCTTCCCGGATCATCGACGCGGAAGGTTTCGAGATTGCCCTGGTCCATCAGTGTCACATAGGCCGTACGGCCATCCTTTCCGCCGAAGGCGATATTCGTTACTTTTTTACCGGTCAGTTCGATTTCTTTGAGCACTTCTCCCTTCGGTGACAGTTTTACCACTGTTCCTTTTCCGAACCTGGCGATGTACAGGTTTCCCTTCCCATCACAACGCATGCCATCCATGCCAAATTCATCAAATTTGATCAGCGTTCTTTTGTTGCTTACGCTGCCGTTTTCGTCGAGGTCATAAGCAAGCACCTCGCCGCTGGCGTTCACGTATAATGTTTTGTCGTCGGGACTCACCTCGATGCCGTTGGCGAGGCCGAGGCTGTCGAGCAGCGTTACCTTGCCGTCGGTATCCACGCGCCAGATGCGGCCCGTTCCTCCTTTCCAGTTCGGGTCGCTGGCGTAAATCCTGTCTTTGCTGTCGATGGCAATATCATTTGGCTGGCTCATCGTTGCTTCATGTGCATACACTGATACGGTTTTAGTGGCCGGATCAACTTTGAGCACGTTGTGCTGTGTGTAATCGGCAATGAACATTTCGCCGCGGCTGTTGAACCGGATGCCGTTGCCAACGCTGCTGTCGGGAAGCTGCACATACAGCTCCGGTTTTCCGTCCATGCTTATTTTGCCGATGGTTCCTTCCTTTTCGAAATTGACGGCGTAAATATTCCCGTCTTTGTCAACGGCCGGACCTTCGACGCCGCTGGTGAAGCTGTTCGGCGGCGTAAAAACAGATGCTTTGTACAATTCTTCTTTCTGTTCGGCGCACGAAGCGATGCATGCTCCGGTAATTAAAAAGAGTACAAAATTGTTCAGTTTGTTCATTACATAAATTTTTAGGTGATCTGGTTATTCAACGGCAAAAGTCATTACCGAGCCGCCGGGTTGGTCCTTGTCGCCGCCCACGGATACCGCGATGAATTGTTTGCCATTGCTCATGTATGATGAGGGTGTAGACGATACGTTGCCTGGCAGCTTTATTTCCCACAATAATTTTCCGTTCGACTTGTCATACGCCTGGAATTTTTTATCCTTCGATCCTCCCAGAAAAACGAGGCCGCCTTTTGTCACTATCGGTCCGGGCGATCCGGTAGCGCCGGTAGGAGGGGCACCTTTCTCCTGCCATTCTTCATGATTGCCCGCGGGCACGGTCCACACATATTCGCCGGTATTAAGATCGATCGCATTGAGTGTAGCCCATGGCGCTTTCAGGAAGGGCCTTCCTTCGGGATCTTTCAATAACCGGTACGCTTCGGTATTCAGGTACATGTCGGCGGTATCGGGCACATCTTTGTGCGCGGATGCGGACCTGTTCGACTTGATTTCTTCGAGCTCGTAATTTTTTCGCGCGGGTTTATTGAACAGGAAATTGATCAGCGCCTGTTCGTTACCCTGGATGATGCGGGCGAAGGGAGGCATTTTTCCACCGCCTTCGCGGATGCGCTGGAGTGCCGCCGATTCCGTCATCCGCTGCCTTAACCCGATCAGTGACGGGTACAAAGGTTCGTCGCCCCTAAGGTCTGCCTTGTGGCAGCCTGCGCAGTAAGTCATGTAAATTTCTTTTCCATCGGCTTCTTTGTTTGTCCCGCCGTCCTCGTTCACTTTTACAAGGCGGTCCATTTCGGGGGCCTCATTCGATTTCAGGTAGATGATGCTGCTTTGCGGGTCGTAGGCTGCGCCGCCCCATTCGGAGCCGCCGATGGTGCCCGGCACGTTGAGTGAACCTTTGATCGATGGCGGCGTAAACAATCCATCGTAGCGAAGGCTGTTGAACATGCGCCTGAGTGAATCGTTCGATTCCTTTGAGAAGTTAGATAAATCATCTTCGGTGATGTGCTGGCGGGCGTAGGGTTTCGGTTTCAGCACGAACGGCTGTGTGGGCCAGGCTTCTTCTCCGGGAACATCTGAGGCCGGTACCGGACGTTCCTCAACAGGAAACAACGGTTCGCCGGTTTCGCGGTCGAGCACATAGAGAAACCCGATTTTGGAGCATTGGGCCACCGCATCTATTTTTTTCCCATCACGGTTGATGGTAACGAGGTTGGGTGCGGCAGGGAGGTCGTAGTCCCACAGGTCGTGGTGAATGGTTTGATAGTGCCATTTTCGCTCGCCGGTTTTAGCGTCGAGCGCCACCACGCAGTTGCCGAACAGGTTGATCCCTTTTCTGTCGGCGCCATAAAAATCATACGTGGGAGAGCCGGTAGAAATAAAGACGAGCCCCCGTTTTTCGTCGAGGCTCATGCCGCCCCAGCAGTTGGCGCCGCCGGCATATTTCCAGGCGTCTTTGGGCCAGGTGTCGTAGCCGTATTCGCCGGGCAGGGGGATGGTGTGAAAGGTCCACGTGAGCGCGCCGGTGCGTGCGTTGTAGGCGCGTATGTAGCCGGGTTGTGCGCCGTACAGCTCCGATACTTCGTTGCCGATGATGAACAGGTCGCCGTAGATGATGCCGGGTGAGGTAGGTTTTATGGAGATGAGTGACGAGTCATCGCGAATGCCGACGTTCATGCTCACTTTTCCTTCTTTGCCGAAGGAGGCGATGAGTTTGCCGGTGGATGCGTTGAGGGCGAAGAGCTGGTCGCCGGCGGTGAAGAGTATTCTTTTGTCTGTTCTATCTTCCCAGTAGGTAACGCCGCGGAACGAACCGCCGCCCCTTTCGCCTTTAAACGGGTCGAACGACCAGATGGTTTTTCCTGTGGCCGCATTAAGGGCGAAAATGGTGCGGTGCAGTGACGCGACATACATCACATCGTCTACCACAATAGGGTTGCATTGGCTGCCGCTGTACCGGGCGCCTTGTGCGGCATCGTTGTATGGCAGCGCCCACGCGACTTTAAGTTTTGAGATGTTGCCGGTGTTGATTTGGTCGAGCGGCGAATAGCTGGTGCTGGCGGCGTCGGCCTTGTACATCGTCCATGCGCGGCGATTGCTATCGCTGCACGCGGCGAGCAATAGGGTCGCTAACAGGTACGGGAGTGCCGTTAATGGGCACGGGAGCAGTTGGTTTTTGCGTAAATAGGGGCGTCCTGATCCATTCATGCCGGAAAGTTCTTCTTGATCATTTTTCAAATATAACGATCGGAGGGAGATGTATTACTATGGAAGGGGAAATTAGTAGGGGGAGTAGGGAGTGGGGAGTAG
>CBIGXK010000142.1:0-8925 GCA_966193805.1 uncultured bacterium
GGATATCTCCCGTCTCACATCTCACGTCTCACGTTTCCTTACCTTTGCCCCAGCATGCAGGATCTTCTTCACAACTGGGAAAAGAAATCGCGCGAGAGAAAGAAACTTTACCGCCAGCACCTTAAGCGTGCAGATAAAAACGCCGTGCTGAAAGCCCTCCCCGAACTTCACGAACAGGCCTTCGAAAAAATCGACTGCCTCAAATGCGCCAATTGCTGCAAAAATTATTCGCCCCGTTTTAAAACACCCGACATAAAAAGAATCTCGCGCCATCTTAAAATGAAGGAGGGCCAGTTCATCGACCAGTATTTAAAACTCGATGAAGACGGCGACTATGTCGTGAAATCAACACCCTGCCCTTTTTTGGGCGCAGATAATTATTGTTCGATTTATGAAATGCGTCCGTCGGATTGCCACCGCTTTCCGTACACGGATGAAGATGTCATCGTTAAACGGCAGGATCTCACGATTAAAAATTCAGCATTCTGCCCCATCGTTTATTACGTTCTCGAAGGATTAATGACAAAGAAGATATAACCCTCAACTTTCAACTTTCAACTTTTAACTTTTTTTTCCCATCCCGGGGGCCCAAACACGTACCTCAGCTTGTCTCTCCATCCAATATCTTTTTTCTTTACATCTTTCCAGATATTGATCCACTCGTGAAAAATAACCGTGTACAAACCTTCATCTTTCAAAGGCTTTGAAAGTCCGTACCGGATCGGTTCATATTCTTCGGCCGTGAGCTCGCGCTGGAAAGTGCCGAACAGCCTGTCCCAAATGATGAGCACCATGCCCATATTGCGATCGATATATTTCGGATTGGACGCGTGATGTACGCGGTGATGCGACGGCGTAACAAAAACAAATTCGAGCCAGCCGAGTTTACGGATCACCTCCGTGTGTACAAACACTGCCCATATTTGTGCAATCGAGTACATCAGCAATATTTCGATCGGCCTGAAGCCGAGCAGCGGCAGTGGAAGAAAAAATACAAAATCGTACAACGGGCGCATCAGCGAAGCGCGAAAGCCAACCGTAAGGTTCATGTGTTCGGCCGAATGGTGCGTAACATGCGCCGCCCAAAAAACGCGGCAGAAATGTTCGAGCCGGTGCAGCCAGTAAAATTGAAAATCGATGAGTAAGAAAAGGGTGAACCAATACCAGAAAGTGCTCGTGATCTCGATCAACCGGAACTGGTACACAAAAGTGAAGATGAGGAGGTATGCGCCTCTTACCGCGAGGTCGAGCAATCCATTAACGAGCGACAGGAAAATCGTCGTGAGCGTTTCCCGCCAGGTGTACAGCTTCCTGTGCTGAAAATTACTGATGCATACCTCCAGGCCTATGACAATCAAATAAATAACCGAGACCTTCCAGTTCATTGACTACACTTTAACGGTTAACTTTTGCAAAAATTGAACCTGTTGCCAACAATTTAACAAACAAATGTTAGTCTGCGCGTTTCTCTTAACTTTGCAAAACTTTTGAACAACGGTTAACCTCATTTATGAACTTATTTGAAAAACAAAGGAAAGAATTTCAGGACAGACATATAGGTCCCGACGAAAATGAAACGTTGGAAATGCTCAAAACGATTGGCAAAAGATCACTTGACGAACTCATCAGCGAAACCATCCCCGCCGACATCCGCACCACGAAAGAACTCGACGTTCCACAGGCACAAAGCGAATACGAATACCTCAATCACCTGAAGAATATCGCCGCCAAAAATAAAATTTTCAAATCGTATATAGGTCAGGGTTATTATGGAACCATCACTCCAAACGTTATCCTGCGCAATGTTTTTGAAAACCCGGGATGGTACACCCAGTACACGCCGTACCAGGCGGAAATATCGCAGGGAAGGCTCGAGAGCCTGCTGAACTTCCAGACGATGGTTACCGACCTTACCGCCCTGCCATTGGCCAACGCGTCGCTCCTCGACGAGGCCACCGCTGCCGCCGAGGCCATGAGCATGATCTTTCACCAGGTGAACAGGACGGACGAAATAAAGCAGCCAAAATGTTTTGTTGACAGCAATATCTTTCCCCAAACGAGGGACGTCATCCTTACCCGCGCCGAACCGATTGGGATAGAAGTGGTGACCGGTAACTTTCAGGATTCCGAACCCGATGGATCCTGGTTTGGCGCCATCGTGCAATATCCCAATAATCATGGCTCGGTAGAAGATCACCGGGCGTTCATAGAAAAGGTTCACGGTGTTAACGGTTACGTGGTGATGGCGACCGACCTGCTGGCGCTTACACTGCTCAGCCCTCCCGGCGAGCTGGGAGCGGATGTGGCCGTAGGATCGGCGCAGCGCTTTGGCGTACCCATCGGCTATGGTGGCCCGCACGCCGCATTCCTCGCTGCGAAGGATGAATTCAAAAGAGGCATCCCCGGACGGATCATCGGTATTTCTGTTGACGCCACGGGACAAAGGGCGCTGCGCATGGCGCTTCAAACAAGGGAGCAGCACATCAAAAGAGAAAAGGCCACGTCCAATATTTGCACCGCCCAGGCTTTGCTCGCGAATATGGCAGCGATGTATGCCGTTTATCACGGTCCCGAGGGACTGAAATCGATCGCTACCCGTGTGGCGATTCTTACCCATACTTTGGATGACGAGCTGGAACAACTCGGCTACGAGCAACTAAATAAATGCTATTTCGATACGCTGCGTATAGTGGTTGACGATGCAGAGGCTATCAGGGCGATTGCTGAAAAGCACCAGGTGAATTTCCGTTACTTCGATGGCAAACATATCGGCATCTCGCTCGACGAAACGACCCTGCCCGAAGATGTGCTCGACATTATTTCGATTTTCGAGGAAGCGATGGGACGAAATACGGCCTCGGTAACTTTCGACTCCGAGATGGAACTCGATCACCTGCCGGTTAGTCTATTGCGGAACGCTGCATTTCTCACGCACTCTGTGTTCAATGCGCACCGCAGTGAGTCGGAAATGATGCGGTACATCAAGCAGCTCGAAAACCGCGATCTTTCCCTGAACACTTCCATGATACCGCTAGGAAGCTGCACGATGAAACTCAATGCCGCCACCGAGCTGATCCCCTTAAGCTGGCCGGCGTTCAGCGAGCTGCACCCGTTTGCTCCTGTCAACCAGGCGGAAGGCTACCGCCAGATCACCGATGAGCTGAGCGCTTTTCTTTGTGAGATCACCGGACTGAACGCCTGTTCGCTGCAGCCAAACAGCGGCGCGCAGGGCGAATACGCAGGATTGCTGACGATTCGCAGCTATCACATCGACCGGGGCGACATGCATCGCAACGTTGTGCTCATCCCTATTTCGGCGCATGGAACCAACCCTGCCAGCGCCGTGCTGGCCGGGATGAAAGTGGTGGTGGTAAAAAGCGATGAAGACGGACATATCGATGTTGCCGACCTGGAAGCGAAGGCAAACCAACACAAAGATTCACTTGCTGCGCTGATGGTCACCTATCCTTCAACCCATGGTGTTTTCGAAGAGACCATCAAAAGGGTCTGCGAAATCATCCATGAAAATGGCGGGCTGGTGTACATGGATGGCGCCAATATGAACGCCCAGGTGGGCCTTACATCGCCCGGAAACATCGGTGCAGATGTGTGCCACCTCAATCTTCATAAAACATTTGCCATACCGCATGGCGGCGGCGGACCGGGAATGGGGCCCATCTGCGTGAATGAGCACCTTGCCGCGTTTTTACCCGGGCATATTTCCATCAACAAAAAGGCAAAAACGGCGAACGCAGTTAGTGCCGCGCCTTACGGGTCAGCGAGCATACTGCTCATCAGCTACGCATACATCAGGCTGCTGGGCGCCGAGGGGCTCAAGAAAGCCACCGAATATGCCATCCTGAATGCGAACTACATGAAGGCCAGGCTGGAAAAATACTTCAAGATTCTTTTCCTCGGCAATAACGGCACCTGCGCCCATGAGTTCATCGTTGACCTGCGGCCCTTCAAATCATCGACCGGGGTAGAAGCGGAAGATGTGGCGAAAAGGCTCATGGATTATGGGTTTCATGCGCCCACTATGAGTTTCCCGGTGCCGGGAACGATTATGATCGAGCCCACAGAAAGCGAACCGAAAGCCGAACTCGACAGGTTTTGCGATGCGCTGATCAATATTTATGAGGAAATCAGGGCGATTGAATCGGGTAAGGCGGATAAGACGGATAACGTGCTCATGAATGCGCCGCATACCATGCAGATGGTTGCCGCTGATGAGTGGAAGCATTCTTATTCACGGCAGGAGGCGGCATTTCCGTTGGCGTATGTGGCCAGGAACAAGTTTTGGCCGTCGGTGGGGAGAATTAATAACACCTATGGTGACAGGAACCTGATTTGCACCTGCGAGCCCACTGAAGCGTATGTTTGATGCAGGAGGGAAATTTTTTTCTTTTTAGACGCCCTGACTACTCTTTGCACATTACCTATTGCCTACTGCCCATTGCCCATTGCCTACGTCCACCCCCGGCGCTCCGCGCCACCCCCGCCAGCGGGGGATATGTTGCGCTTTTGCGGGAAACCTCACGCCTGCGGTTTACTATCCCCCTCTGGAGGGGGTGGTCCCGACGAAGGAGGGATCGGGGGAGGACTCCCGTCTCACGTTTCACGTCTCACGTCTCACGTCTCACGTCCGCAAACAGCCCCAAACGCAACGAATGATCAAAGGCTTCGCTGCTGTGCCGGAAATGGCAAACCGCCACGCCGGAGGCCTTGATCCTCTCAATCGACCTTCTCACCTCCTGCTCGTTTTTATGGTAAATGTTCCGCAGGTACACTGCCTTAATCTGCCTGGGAAAATGTTCAACAACCGACGCATAGATCACCGGGTCCTGCTGCGAGTCATCTCCCAATAAAATAAAACCCTGTTCGGGGAACGCCTCCATTATCCTCGTGATCCTGAAAAATTTAGTGGCATGCTTGTTCTGCCCCGTTTTCCAGGCCTGCGACAACCTTTTCATCTGGGCAAGTAAATAGATCCCTTTCGGCAATTCGTTTTTGGCCGCAAAATTCCTGATGTAATCGTACAGGTTCCATTCACTGCTCGAAACAAAAAAAAATGGATTCGGCTCCTGCTGAACGGTGCCGGCAAAGGCAAGTGCGCGGTAATGCTTCACCACGCCTTCGAATGGCTGCCGGCTATACGCATTCTGCGTGAGCAGCACGAACAACCTTTTGCGCAGGTTAGAGGAATGCGAAATGAGAAACGTGTCGTCAATATCCGAAATAACCGCATACTGGCGGACGTACGGAACATACAGCTCACCCGCGCCCTTGACGATCCCGTAGTATTGTTTTACCACGCCTTCGTCGATATATACTTCCAGCCGGTGCCAACCGGGCGCCGGCATCACCTGCGGCGACCACTGAAAACGAAAAAAGCCATCCTTTTCGGCAGTGTGATGAATCGCCTCTCCATTGAACTGCAGGGTTACCCTTGCATGTGGTATAGGTTTTACTATGAAAAGCCGTATCAATGCAAATGTGTTCGTGAACACGTTGTTCCTGAATGTTTTCCTGGGCAGCGGACTTACTTTAAGCACATGCCCGAATACAACGAGCTGTCCGTTGGCGCCATAGCCGTGGTACACTCTGACTGTGGGCCTGGTGGTGAGCCGCATCCAGCGGAACAATTTTTCCTTTAACCTTTTGATGAACGGCGGAGAATAATTATTGTTTATTACTGCTGATTCATCCATATTTGAAAAAGATATAAAATTGTCAATGTCCGGCAGCATACCATCCCCAATTTTATTTATTCTGAACCCTGTTGCAGGGGGAAAGACTAAAGCGGATTGGGAATCTTCCATCAACGCTTTTTTCCGGACCGAAACGTCCGGGATTGAGTTTTACGTGCTGAAAGGCAAAGATGACCAGGAATCCATAAAGCATTGGATAGAAAAAATCAAACCGGGAAAAATCGTTGCGGTGGGTGGCGACGGCACCGTGTCGATGGTGGCCAGGCTGATTTTGGGCACGGGCATTTCACTCGGCATACTTCCTGCGGGCTCATCCAACGGGATGGCCCGCGAGCTCGATATACCGCTTACACCCAACGAGGCGATGGAAGTGATCGCGAACGATAAAACAAAATTCGCGGACGTCATTTGCATCAATGACAAACACATCTGCATGCACCTGAGCGATATCGGCTTAAATGCGTTGCTTATCAAGCATTTTGAGGAAGGCAAGCTGAGGGGCAAGTTCGGCTATGCCACAAAGGTGATCAAAACATTGTGGACAAAAAGCTACATGACGGTAGATGTGGGCATAAATGAAAAAACCGTCACATTGAAAGCGTTGATGGTGGTGATCGCCAATGCCGCCAAATACGGGACCGGCGCCGTTATCAACCCCGGCGGCGACCTGTACGACGGTCAATTCGAAGTGGTGGTGATGAGGCGGTTATCCATTTCCGAATTGTTCAAGATGTGGTTCCGGCCCCAACCCTTTAACCCCGCCAAAATAAAGCTCTACCCGGCCACCTCCATCACCATCACATCGCGCAAAAAAGAACACTTCCAGGTGGACGGCGAATATTTAGGAAAGGTTAAAAAGGTAGAAGCGCATATATTAGCAGGACAATTGAAACTGATTGTTCCATAAATCAAATCATCTTCCATTATGAGATTAATTATGTTAAGCGTATTAAGTATGGCCATCAGCATGCTGAGTGCACAGGAGAAATACATGCTTGTGGGCACCTACACAAGAGGTAACAGCGAAGGAATTTATGTATATAAATTCAATACAAACACGGGGGACGTTACGAAGGTAAGCTCAGCGTTTACGCAAAACCCTTCCTACCTCGCTTTTTCGCACGATAGAAAATATTTGTACGCAGCAAATGAAGTGGGCAAAGGAAAGGGAGCCGTCACCGCTTATTCATTCGACGAGGCAAGCGGAAAGCTTACGAAACTGAATGAACAACCGAGCAATGGTGACGGTCCGTGCTATGTAGCCGTTGACTAAAGCAACAAATGGTTGGCAGTAGCCAATTACAGCGGCGGCAGTTTTTCGGTATATCCCGTTAAAGAAGACGGCAGCCTTGGAGAAGCGGCACATATTGTACAACATACAGGCGGCAGCGTAGATAAGCAAAGGCAGGAGAAACCGCATGTACATTCTACCGTGTTCTCGCCCGACGGAAAATACCTGGCCGTCGTAGATCTCGGCACGGACGAGATTACCATGTATCCATTCAATGCCAGAAAGGATAAACCGTTAAATGAAAAAGGCATAGTTGTAAAAATGACGCCCGGCTGCGGCCCGAGGCACATTATCTTCAGTCCCAACACGCCGTATGCCTATGTGATCGAGGAAATGTCGGGAAATGTTGCCGTGCTGAGCACCAAAGGAGGTAAGTTCACACAGATACAAAGCATCAGGTCGCACCCCGCCGATGAGGCAGAAGACATAGGCAGCGCGGCAATAAAAATATCACACGACGGTAAGTGGCTGTATGCATCGAACAGGGGCAGCTCGAATACTATCACCGTGTACAGCATCGACCGCTCGACAGGTAAATTAACTTCAAAGGGCTCCGTGAAAAGTGGCGGAAAAGGACCAAGGGATTTTACAATCGATCCGTCTGGGAAATATGTACTTGCAGCAAACGGCCAGTCGGATAATATCACGATCTTCACAAGGGACAGCCAGACAGGCATGCTGACGCCGAACGGCAAAACGGTTTCGGTTGAAAGCCCCGTCTGTATTGTATTTTTCTGACGAAAATTATCCCTACCTTCGCAGCTATTTTTTACCAATACAATAAATGATGGACAACAAAATCCAGGGAACCGTAAAGTTTTTCAATTCGGAAAAAGGTTTCGGTTTTATCAAACACGATGACTCCTCAAAGGAAACATTCGTTCATGTAAGCGGACTGATTGATGAGATCAAGGAAAATGATCGCGTGGAATTTGACGTGCAGAATGGAAAGAAAGGTTTGAACGCCGTGAATGTAAAATTGATCTAAATAAATTACGATCTTTTTGCAACAACTTTAGGGACCGCTTCGGCGGTCCTTATTTTTTTATGACAGCTCGAACGAGGCCACAAGGCGGCATCCTTGCTGCGGAGCCGTTTCTACCTTCATCTCGCCATTATACAACTCGAGCCGGTGCCTTATATTTTTCAGCCCCAAACCCGACGTGGACTGCTTCGGATTGAAGCCCACGCCGTCATCCTGGATGATGAGGTTGACGATGTCGCCGGTTCTTGCCAGTTGTATATCTACATGCTCCGCTTTTGAATGTTTCAGAATATTGTTCAGTTGTTCCTGGGTGATGCGGTACAGCATCAGCTTCTGCGTCGAATCCAAAATGTCTTCCCTGAAATTCGTGTGGCGAATGGTGATCTGGATATCTTTGATCCTGAGTATGCTGTCGATCAGTTCCCTGATGGACTCTATAAGGCCGAGGTCCGAGAGTGTTGGTGAAACCAGCGATTTGGAAAGGGTGCGTATTTCGTCGATAACCTGCTTGAGAAAGTCGGCACTTTTAGAAAGCATTTCAGTTTTTGCCGAGGGGTTCATCTGCGCGTGTTCAATATATAGCTTAACCACGCCGAGCAATTGGTTGATGTTGTCGTGCAGTTCTTCACCAAGCTTTTTTCTTTCCTGCTCCTGCGCATTGAATACTTCGCGGGCCAACTCATTTTTATACCGCAGGCGTTCCTTGTTCAATTCTTCCTGCAGCACATGCTGCTTGCGGATTATTTTGCGGCTCACAAAAAAAATAAATATCGCCGACATGAGCATGAACAGTACACCCTTATAGGTTTGTACGCGCGATAAAAAAGAAAGGTTATTATGGGCAAGATCCAGTGATAAAAAATCGGTGAAGACGATCCAAACGGTCCCAAACAACAGGAAGATAAGGGCAAGTTGCATGGGTGGCGATAATCTCGACT
>CBIGXK010000143.1:0-8918 GCA_966193805.1 uncultured bacterium
GCCACCGAAGGGACCGGGCGTGCGGGTGGATGATGGCTACGAGCAGGGGCAGGAGATACCTATCTTTTATGACCCCATGCTGGCCAAACTGGTAGTGCATGCAGGTACGAGGGACGAGGCCATCGAGCGCCTTTGCCGCGCGGTGGATGAATATCACATTAAGGGCAACCTATCCACTTTTAGTTTTGGCAAATGGGCAGTTAGTACGGAACCTTTTAGAAAATGAGTTTTCGATACGAAATTCATTTAGAAATATTTCAAAAGCATTGTCATAGATTTTTCTTTGCCTGTTACCCACTGCCCATTGCCTCGCCCTTTCCCGCCTGCCGTTCTTATCTTCGCTAAATGACAAAGAAACTCTTCCTGCTCGATGCTATGGCACTCGTGTTCCGCGCTTATTACGCGCTGATCCGGAATCCCCGGCTCACCACAAAAGGCAGAAACACCAATGCCCAGTTCGGGTTCACCAATACGCTCATCGACCTCATCAATAACCAGCAGCCCACTCACATGGCTGTATGCTTCGACACACTCGCACCCACGAGCCGGCAAATAGATTTCACCGACTACAAAGCCAACAGGCAGGAGTCGCCCGAAGACATTCTCTCAGCCATCCCCGATATCAAACGGATCATCGAAGGATTTTGCATCCCGGTTATCGAATCCGACGGCTACGAAGCCGATGACGTAATCGGTACCCTCAGCAAACAAGCCGCCGCCGCAGGCTACGACGTGTACATGGTAACGCCCGACAAAGACTATGGTCAGTTGGTTGGCGACAAGGTTTTTATCTATAAGCCCGGATACCAGGGCAGCGATGCTGAAATACTCACCGCGCAGGAAGTATGCGCAAAGTGGAACATCAAAGATGTAAGTCAGGTAATTGACATACTCGGCCTCATGGGCGACAGTGTAGACAACATCCCCGGCATCCCGGGCGTGGGTGAGAAAACGGCAGCTAAGCTGCTGGCAGAATTTGGCAACCTGGAAAATGTACTGGCCAACGCCGATGGAATAAAAGGCGCGCTGGGTGAAAAGATCAGGAAAGGAAAGGAACTGGCCATCATGAGCAAGAAGCTCGCCACCATTATTACCGACGTACCCGTCGAATTTCACGAAGAAGATTTTCGCATCAAAGCGTGCAACAAAACGGCGCTGAAAGAGGTGTTCCAGGAACTCGAATTCAAAACACTGGGAAGGCGCGTGTTTGGTGAAGAAGTAGCCACGGCAGTGCCGAAAGGCATAGTGGATAAAGTGATCCCCGAAGGGGTGCAAACCGATCTTTTCGGAAACGTAGTAGAAACGCCGCAGCCTGCGGCCGCCCAACAGGAACAGGTGATATCGGTTATTCAACAACCCACGCAGAATATTCACAACAACCCTCATGAGTATCACGCTGTGGTAGGCGACGAGGCAATAAAAAATCTTGTTGCCACACTCTGCGATAAAACAGAGATCTGTTTTGATTCGGAAACCACCTGCATCGATGCCAACGATTGCGAACTGGTGGGCCTGAGCTTTTCCATTGAAAAAGGCATCGCCTGGTATGTGCCTTTACCCCCCAACGACCAGGAAGAAACAAGGCGATTGCTCACTTTTTTTGAACCGCTATTCGAAAATCCATTCATCACCTGGATTGGTCAGAATCTTAAATACGACATGCTCGTGCTGAAATGGTACGACTATGAATTGAAGGGCAACATTTTCGACACCATGCTTGCGCATTACGTGATAGATCCCGACGGCAAACGAAGCATGGATATGCTGAGCGCACAATACCTGGGTTACGAGCCTGTGGCCATCGAAGAATTAATTGGAAAGAAAGGAAAGAACCAGGGCAACATGAGAGATGTTGAACTGGATAAAATAAAAGATTACGCAGCCGAAGATGCCGATATAACATTGCGCCTCAAGCATGCATTTACACCTTTATTGCAGGCAAAGGAAGTGGAGCAGGTTTTTCTCGAGGTCGAAAATCCGCTGGTGCGTGTGCTGGCCGATATGGAATTTGAAGGGATAAGGATAGACACCGATTTTCTCAACGAGTATTCGAAAGAGCTGGAACGCGAAGCACGCATCAGTGAAGAAAAAGTTTATGCAACGGCGGGCCTGCGATTCAACTTATCATCGCCGCGGCAACTGGGTGAAGTGTTGTTTGAAAAACTGAAGCTGGATCCGAAAGCGAAAAAAACAAAAACGGGCCAATATGCTACCGGTGAAGATGTGCTGCTGAAACTGTCGCACACCAGCGAAATTGTTACCGACATACTCGCTTACCGTGAGCTTACAAAACTAAAATCAACATACGTTGACGCGCTGCCGTTGATGATCAACAAAAAAACCGGCCGCGTGCATACCAGCTATGCGCAGGCCGTGGCCGTTACAGGAAGATTGTCGAGCAACAATCCGAATCTTCAAAACATCCCGATCCGCACGGAAAGGGGAAGGGAGATCAGGAAGGCTTTTATACCGAAGCAAAGCGGCCACGTGCTATTGTCGGCGGACTACTCACAGATTGAATTACGTATCGTTGCCGCCATCAGTGGCGACCCTGCAATGTGCGATGCGTTTGCTAAAGGAACGGATATTCATACCGCCACTGCAGCAAGAGTGTACAACGTTGACGAGTCGGCAGTAACAAAGGAAATGCGTTACAAGGCAAAGAGCGTAAACTTCGGTATCATCTATGGGCAGGGCGCGTTCGGTCTTGCCGACAACCTGGGCATCAGCCGCACGGAAGCGAAAGAGATCATTGATAATTACAAAAAGCAGTTCAACGGCATCCAGAAATACATGGACAGCACCATCAACTTTGCGCGCGAGCACGGCTTCGTGAAAACGCTGATGGGCAGGAAAAGATGGTTGAAAGATATCAATTCGGCCAACTTCACTGTTCGGGGGTTTGCGGAACGAAACGCGATCAACTCGCCCATCCAGGGTACGGCCGCCGACATGATCAAGATGGCGATGATCAAGATTCACCACGAATTCAAAGCACGGAAATTCAAAGGAAAGATGGTGTTGCAGGTGCATGATGAACTTGTTTTCGACGCCCCGGCAGAAGAAGCGGAAATGATGAAACCGGTGATACTCGATTGCATGAAAACGGCACTGCCGTTGCCCAACGGCGTGCCCGTTGAAGCCGAAATAGGTGAAGGAGACAGCTGGCTGGAAGCACATTAAAGCCGCGCGATAAAATTTACGAATGATGAAGCCGCTGCTGGTATACTGTTACGATGCTTATTGCGGATGGTGCTATGGATTCAGCAATGTTATCAAAAAGATCGCCGCCGATTATAAAAACCTGCTGGATACTGAAGTGCTGTCGGGCGGATTGATTTTGCCGGCAGAACCGAAACCGCTAAGAATGCTTGCTTCTTTTCTGCACGGTTCGTACAAAGACGTCGAAGCGACGACAGGCATTAAATTCGGCAACGATTACCTCTGGCACATCGAAAACCCAGATGCAACCGACTGGTACCCCGATTCGCGAAAGGCGTCCATCGCGCTTTGCATATTCAAAGAATACTACCCCGAACGGCAGGTGGAATTCGCAACCGACCTTTCTTACAGCCTGTATTTCGAAGGGCGCGACCTTACCGACAACGAGGCGTACCGTCACCTGCTCGCAAAATATCATCTCCCCGAAGCCGATTTTTACGAAAAACTGATAGCAAAAGAATACGCAGAGAAGGCCGAAACGGAATTTGCATTGGTGAAGCAGTTCGGGGTATCAGGATTTCCGGCGGTTTTCATCCAAACGGGCGATTCGCGGTTTCATACTGTCGCCATTGGATATACCCCTTATGAAACTTTAAAAAAGAATATAGAAGACGTCTTCATTCCATGACTATCTTTTCTTCCTGCTGATCATAAACGAGCAGTGTAAGCTTCCACTCCGTAATCAGGAATTCAAGCGTTATTTCGACTTTCAGCTTGCTTAGATCGCCCGTTGGCGGCAACAATTGCAGCGAGCTGGCATTGAACTGCTTCTCCTCGGTGGGCAACTCGTAAGAACCGTTAAGGATAAACGACCTGTCATCATCCATCCTGATGATGCTGTTCTTTATCTGATCGTACAGTTCGCGGTATTTTTTGGACACAACGTCAAAATCGTCGGTTTCCGCCAGCACACATTTCCAGCTCAACACCTGCCTGTCATCAGAGGAACTGTATTTGGTAATTACAGTATTCAGCGCCCCGGGAATAGCCACAGACGAAGCAAAATCGGTACTCTGGGGGTCCTCGTTAATGGTCTCACCTTTGATGTGTTTAAACTGGTATGGGTAGTCGCTGATGACCTTTTGAAGCGTGGTATGAGTTTGGTTAGTAAACACGCCCTGCCCTATACTATAGAAAGGCAGAGTAACCAGCACGATTAGGGTCAGGGCTTTCATAACTAGGGATTTAGGTAAAAATAAAATATGTCTTTAACAAAGTAATAGGAAAAATACTACGTAACTTATGCACAACAAATTAACATTATCATACGTTAGTTTGTACAATCATATCATTTAAGCGGAAAATTTATAGCCAATGGAAAAGAAATCAATGTACTATGATGTTCACAACACCAAAATATGCCGGGATCACTATCGCCCGTCAACCGGAATTATTAGGCTGATCAAGAGCGTGTGGACCGTTCTGATGATCGGAGAGTCTCCCATTACCCAGTCGTCAATCAGGAGGAGAAGGCACAAATAAGCTTAGCTGAAGAGGTATTCTACATCCGCTTTAGTCAGGCTCTTCACAAATCCCTCATCGTCTGTTATCAGGTCTTTCGCCAACATTCTTTTTTTATCCTGTAGCTGAAGTATTTTGTCTTCGATGGTATCCTTGCAGATCATTCTGTAGGCCATGATGTTTTTTGTCTGCCCGATCCTGTGGGTGCGGTCAATCGCCTGTTGCTCCACAGCGGGGTTCCACCAGGGATCCACGATGTACACGTAGTCGGCCGCAGTAAGGTTGAGGCCCACGCCGCCGGCCTTAAGCGATATCAGAAACACCCTGCAATTTTCGTCGTTCTGGAACCTTTGGATAGCTTTTTCGCGGTCAATAGCCGACGTGCTGCCGTCGAAGTATTCATGGTCAACGCCCAGCTCTTTCAGCTTTTCCCTGATGAGCGCCAGCATGCCCAGGAACTGTGAAAACACGAGCGCCTTGTGGTTGCTGATGTTTTCAGTGATCTCGCGGCCAAGCTCTTCCAGTTTTATGCTGTGGTTAGGAAACTTTTCCTGTTCGTTAAGGATGGCGGTCGAATCACAGATTTGACGCAGTTTCATAAGGCCCTGCAGGATGGTAAGCTGCGAACGGTTTATGCCCTGCGTTTCTATCGTACCCAGTATCTTGTCTCTGAAGTCGTTCCTGTAAGCCTCGTAGATGTTCCGTTGCTCATCCTCCATTTCGCAGTAAAGAATGGTTTCGATCTTCTCCGGAAGATCCTTCGCCACCTGTTCTTTCGTTCTGCGAAGAATGAACGGGTAAAGTATTTTTCTCAGGTGGTCCTTCCTGTCTTGCTCGCCGAACTTATCGATGGGTATCGAAAATTCCTGGCGGAAGAATTCGATGCTGCCGAGCATGCCCGGGTTCAGGAAATTCATCTGGGCGAATATGTCGAACGTATTGTTCTGCAACGGCGTACCGCTCATGCACAGCCTGTTCTTTGCCCTGAGCAGGCCGGCGGCTTTTGTCACTTTGCTGGCTGGGTTCTTAATCGCCTGCGACTCGTCAAGTATCACATAGTCGAACGGAATATCAACCAGCATCTTAATGTCGCTTCTGAGCGTACCATAGGTGGTAATAACTATCTCCGTTTCCCTGAACAGCTCCTTGCTCTTGGACCTGTCGGCGCCGTGATGAATGTGGTAGGATAACGCCGGGGTAAATTTCTTTATTTCATTTTCCCAGTTGAACATGAGGGTGGTGGGACAAACCACCAGCGCATTCAGCTTGCCGGTGGTGTACCGGTAATAGTGCATGTACGATAATGCCTGCACAGTTTTACCGAGACCCATATCATCTGCAAGAATGCCTCCCCAGCCAATTTCACGCAGATAATTTATCCAGTGAAAGCCGTGTTCCTGGTAAGGGCGCAGCACGTGTTGAAGATGTTCGGGAACCGGTATTTCTTTTATCTTATTGAACAATTTCAGCGAGTCGTATTTTTCTTCTAACTGCACCACCAATTCTTCTTCATTTCTCTCCTCATACAACTCATCTATCACACTCATGTGGTATTTCGACAGGCGCAGTTGGTCCTGCTTGCCTTCGCCAACCCTGAAAAGAAGAGAATATTTCTTTATCCATTCTTCGGGAAGGATACCAAGTGTTCCATCATTCAGCGGAACAAACTGCTGGCGGTTGGCCAGGGCCTTTTTCACATCGGCGATGGTTACTTTCTGATCGCCAAAGAAAATGTCGACCCGTGCATCGAACCAATCGGTATTGCTGCTGATGTGTATCCTTGTTTGCGGCTTTGCAGTGTTGAACCGGAAATTTTTCAGGGCCTCATAGCCAAACACCGGCACTTTCATCTCCTTCATGGCATCAACAAACAGGAAGAACCAGTTGTTCTTCAACACATCGTTACCCTTGAGTGCAAGCTGGTTGCCGCCTTCGGGCCGGATGAAGTTGGAGTGAAGGAGCTCAAGCTTGTGCACAAATGCCGTTTCCTTATCCTTTGCCCTGTGCACGATCATCACTTTGTCGCCGGAAGGAATAATCAAATCATCCTTTCCACCGGGCTTTGTTTCAAATCCTTTATAAGAAAACACCGGCTGAAAAACGAGGTAATCACCTTTTTCCTGCAGCACCACTCTCTTTTCCGGATCACCATCTCTTATTTCGCTAACGAGCGAGGAGTCGAATTCGACGGCATAGTCTTTTGTCAGGGGAAGGATAAACCTCCTCACCTGGTCCTGCCATTCATCCCGGGAAAAAGTAAGTTTACCTTTTGAGAGAAACCGGTCCACGAGGTTGACGTCTTCGGTTTTTTGCCAGAGGTACAGATTGTCGTTGTATAAAAAGATAAGGCTGCTGTCGGCTTCATTGGACGTTACCGGAACCTGGTGCCCGCTCACCTTTACCCATGCCTCCATTTCATACTTGCCATTGTTGCCGAACACTTTAAAATAAGGAACGATGGGATCGGTGACCACCCCTACAGATTTGAGGTTGTCGGTTTTGAATGATTTCTTCTCACCAAGCTGGAAAACGAAGGGACTCTCTGCTATCTCCTGCAGAAATTTCCTCAGCTTGGGGTGTATGTATTCTACAATCAGTGATTTTGTTTCTTCGGGCAGCGTTTCGCCTTCATGATGGATAATGTTTTCCCAGATTCCGCTGAAGGGTGAGTTCCTGTTCAGGTATTTGCTGATCTCCGAATCCTGCAGCTTACGTAATGAAGGGATCAGTTGCCTGTCGTTTTCGGAAAACAATTCGGGATTGATAAATTTACCGAGTTCGAGCTTCGTAACTTTTCCGACAAAGTCATCATGCTGGTCGTTCACTTCTCCTGATACCGCGTCCACCACAAATTTCGGATATACATCGCTGTTAAAATTAAAAACGACGCCGATGCGCTGGCCGGTCGTGTCGGCAAGACCGTTAGCCGGCTCATCATCTTCGGTTGCATCCGCGGTTTCGGCCACCGGCATGGGTGCGCGCGATTTCGACAGGTCCTGCGGTGTTATTCGTTTGATGCTGCTGTCGAGCAACCGCAAAAACGGTTTGCCTTCTTTATAAGTGAACTCGAATTTTCCACTAAGGTCATCGTCTAACGAATAACCGTACAGTTCGAGTAATTTATTTTTTTCTTTGTCCCAGTTTCTTATTGTATCGAAATAATATGGGCCGTAGGTGTTCAGCAATTGGAGGAACACAATCACTTTTGGAAGACATAGCGGATGCTTGCTGTCTTCGTAATCACAGCTTGTATCGAAATTCCTTTCTTCATTTTTCCTGATCACCACTTTGTAGCTCTTCGAGTCGATATCTACTGATGCCACAACCGTTTCGTCTTTGGCGCTAATGACGCCGGCCCCGCCGTTCCTCAGGTAACTTTCGGCTGCCGTGTATGTTTCCGGCGAACAGAGAAGACGCAATGTTTTGAGGTCGATGAATTTCATTTTTACAACCGTGTGCCGCTGATCGTAATCTATCTTTTCTGCCTTGAGAATATTCTTGTCGAGCATTTCCTGCAACTGGATCAGGGAGGCGGCTTCATGCCTGCAGATGTCGCCGAGGTTGTAAGGGCAGGTGCAACGGACAGAGAGTGTTTTTGGATCCTTAAATTTTTGAATACTAACCCGGTAGTAGGTGGCGTAACTATCGTCTTTAACGCGGAAAGAAACTGAATCCAGCAACTCGTCATATTCCACTAATTCTACGTACCCGATGGCATGAATTTTTTTTCCGCGGCGTATTACTTCATCGGTTCCATTTGTGTAAACATACTTGATAAGGTGTGGTAAAGCCATTCGTCTAGATAAAATTGGACAATCTGCAAAAGTAAAGGAAAAAAGCCGATCTGGTGAAGCCGAAAAAGGAACTATTAACAAGGAAGTTTACTTTTACAAAAACTTTTGCAGCATTGGTACATCCTTTGCCTTGCAGATAGCCGAAATTGTAACAACATACCATGAATAGCTACCTTTTGTGCCTCGTTTCCGTCCTGGTCCTTGCCCATCAGTCAGTTTCGGCCCAACGGCTCAGGAAAGCCGACAGGACCATCATGTCGAACATGCACGATCATATCGCCTTCTTTTCGGGAAAGGGTCAAAAACAAAAAAGTTCGCAGGCCGCCAATACGAAAACGGCCGAAGAATACATCAGCTCGCATTTCAGGGAATCGGGCCTGAAACCCGAAGGCGACTCGGGTACCTGGTACCAGCGTTTTCAGATTTTTGACGGCAAAGAAA
>CBIGXK010000144.1:0-8840 GCA_966193805.1 uncultured bacterium
TTTGGACATGAAACCTTTAGCATTACCGGCGCAAACTAAGTTCTTAATAACTGATATTAAATAAATTTATTTTAAATTATCCTTATTTTTCCGTCCATTTCCATTCGTGAAAGCGTATTCGTCTACCTTTAAATCCTGATCAGTCCTAACTATGGCCAAATTCGATGCCAACTCAACGCTTAAGAGATTACAGAACCGGTACCGCCTCGTAGTGATGAATGATGATACTTACGAAGAGGTTGTTACGTTTAAGTTATCGAGGATGAGTGTTTACATAGCGCTTTGCACCGTTTTTGTGCTGGTTACCGGCCTCACCGTGGCCCTGATCGTGTTCACGCCCCTGCGGCTGTATATCCCTGGGTATGGCGACGTAAATGCCACCAAGGAGCTGCGCGAGCTGAAGGTGAAAACGGATTCGCTCGAACAGGCGGTAAGGTACAAGGAACAGTATCTCGACAATATCAAAAATGTGCTGCAGGGTAATATTCCGATGAAGCGTGACACTTCCGGGATAGAGGTTCAATCTGAAAATGAAGAAGACTAAAACTAATCACTATGTTCAACCCAAAAAGCAAATCCGACATTTCTTCCGAAACGCCGGTGCAGGCCACCGGCGCCAGCATCATCGCGGCAGGCACAACCCTTAAGGGCGACATCAGCAGCAATGGCGACATCCGCATCGACGGTACGCTCAAAGGCAACGTACATTCGACCGCCAAAGTGGTGATCGGTTCCAACGGAGTGGTGGAAGGCGACATCTCTGGCCAGCAGGCCGACATCATGGGCAGGATCAATGGCACCATTAAAGTGAAAGAGCTGCTGCAATTGAAAGGCGGAAGCAACGTAACCGGAAACATTTACGCCGCCAAGCTCCAGATCGAAACGAGCGCCAATTTCAACGGCCAGTGCCACATGACCACCAACGAGCGCGTAACCATGCAGCTGGTGGCCTGCAGCGTTGTTGAAATCAAGAGCGATAAAACCGTCGTCGCCGACAAAAGCTTTTCTTTGAAATAATTATTGATCTTTGCGGTCAATGATTACGAACAAGAGCAGCGGCGCGTTTCTTCCCATCTTACTGATATTCCTGGCAGTGAACGCACTATTGATGGTGACGCCTTCACTCGACTTTTTATGGGGCATGGACCGGAACGTGATGCTCGTGGGTAACCTCATTCTTTTTGTCGCCACTTTCATCTCTTTTCGGCTGTACCGGAAGTCGCTGGCCAATAGCAAGGCGCATGCGTTCATCCGCATGATCTATGGGGGTATGTTCGCCAAGATGATGATTTGCCTCATCGCTGCGGTTGCCTACATCATGGTGGCCCGGAAAGATGTGAGCAAAGGTGCGATCTTCGGCTGCATGTTCCTGTATTTTGTGTACACGTTTGTAGAAATATCGATCATCATGAAACTGAGCAGGAAGCAGAAGTATGTCAAAGAATGAGGCGCCGCTCGAGGCGATAAAAAGATATATACCCGAAGAAGCCGCTCCCTTCATCCTTCATTACCTGAATATTTACAAGGTGCACCTTACGATTACCCGCGAACGGAAATCCGTGCTCGGTGATTATCGTCATGCCACCGGCTTCAAGGCACACCGCATCAGCGTTAACGGCAACCTCAACAAATACAGTTTTCTTATCACCCTGGTTCATGAATTGGCACACCTCGTTACTTTCCTGGAACACGGGCCCCGCGTAGAACCGCATGGCAAAGATTGGAAAAGATTGTACGGCAGCCTGATGAAAGATTTTTTGACGCCGGAAATTTTCCCGCCCGATTTGCTGGCCGCATTGAACCGTTCGCTGCACAACCTGCCGGCAAGCAGTTGTTCGGATGAAAAACTGATGCGGATGCTTAAAAAGTATGATGGTTCCGCTAATGGACTGGTGATGGTGGAGCAGGTAGAGGATGGCGCCGTGTTCGACGCTGGCAAGGGAAAAATGTTCCGAAAAGGAAAAAAATTGCGTAAACGGTACCAGTGCGTAGAACTGTCCACTGGCAGGCTGTACCTTTTCAGCCCGGTTTACGAGGTTAAAATAGCCGCAACAGTTAGCTGAGCAGCGCCATCAATCCATACAACAAAACGTAGGAAACAAAAGTAAAAACCAGAAAGCCTGAATGTGCATTTTTCATAAGTCGGATTTTAGAACCAGGTGTTAACGACTAAAATAATCGAATATTTTTATGAATCCCATAAAAAATGATGCCATTTTGGGAAAGGCTCATTTTTTTCGCCAGACGCTCATAAAGCCACTCGTAAACGGCAGGGGCAGCATCTCCGCGATTTGGCAATCAAGCCTTTGCAGCAGCTTTATTTTTTTTGTAAGAAGGGAGATGGGGAAAACCTGCTCCACGAAATTCGTTTTTTTGATCACGTCGATACTAAACCCCTGGCTGGCGGCAAGGTTTCTCAGCGAATGAACGGTAAAAAACTGAAGATGGGTAAGATCGTCCGCATCCGATTGCTGGGTTTGGCCCCGGTAGCCTAAAGCATTTTTAATGCGCCGCAGCACCCGGGCAACAACGGTGTCCTTTTTTTGGATATACTGAACGGGCCTTGTAACCAACAGTTCACGCGGACCTTTCCCGTTTGGCACGGTAACGATCAGCATACCCTTGTTTGTTAGCGATTGATGAAGGGCCGACAACAGGGCACCCGGATCGTGCAGATGTTCGAGCACTTCGCTGCATATGATGGCGTCGTAATGATGAGGGAGTGTTTTCAGTTCGCCCGCGCCGGCAACGCGGTAGTGAATATTTTGATGAGGATTAAGACGACGCGCCGTATCAATGGTTTTTTCGCTGGCGTCTACGGCCGTTACACGAAATCCTTTTTCGGCCACTGCCCTGCTGATGAATCCGTTGCCGCATCCTACATCAAGAACAGCGGCGCCGGGAGATAGATAACTGCTGATGGAAGCGGTAATGAAGGCAACTCTTTTTTTATCTGCGATCCTTTCAAATTCCATGATGAATAGGCCAATAAATTATAACATTCGTCGTTATTAATCCGGCCCGTTTTATAATCCAACCTTATGAAATTTTTTGTGGCGGTCAATTGTTCGATACCGCCTTGTTTACGAGTGCAGCGGCCTCGCTCAGCAGAATGGCTGACTGCACTTTGAGCCCACTTTCTTCTATGAGTTTTTTTGCTTCTTCCGCATTTGTTCCCTGCAGTCTGACGATGATGGGAACCTCTATGTTTCCTATTTTTTTGTAGGCATCAATTACGCCCTGCGCCACACGGTCGCAGCGCACGATGCCGCCAAATATATTGATGAGTATGGCCTTTACTTTGGGATCTTTTAGGATGATCCTGAAGCCTGCTTCCACTGTTTGTGCGTTGGCTGTTCCGCCTACATCCAGGAAGTTGGCGGGCTCGCCGCCATTAAGCTTGATCATATCCATGGTGGCCATCGCCAATCCTGCTCCGTTCACCATACATCCCACGTTACCATCGAGCTTTACGAAGTTGAGGTTGAATTTTGCTGCCTGCACTTCGGTGGGGTCTTCTTCCGTAACATCTCTCAATGTTTCAAGATCCGGATGACGCATCAGGCCGTTGTCGTCGAGATTCATTTTGCAGTCGACCGCAATGATCTTTTCGTCCGACGTTTTGAACATTGGGTTTATTTCGAGCATGCTGCAATCGAGACCGACGTAAGCGTTGTAGAGGTTGGTCACGAACTTCACGCAACTTTTGAACGCTTCTCCCGAAAGGCCCAGGTTGAAGGCTATCTTCCTCGCCTGGAAGGGCTGCAGGCCGCCGCCGGGGTAAACCCACTCCTTGAATATTTTTTCAGGAGTTTTATGCGCCACTTCTTCAATGTCCATCCCTCCTTCGGTGCTATACATCACCACATTGCAGGCTTTCGTTCTGTCGAGCAAAATGGACAGGTAAAATTCTTTTACCGGGTTGGGGCCCGGATAGTACACGTCCTGCGCCACCAGCACTTTGTTCACCACTTTTCCCGCTTCGCCGGTTTGAACGGTTACAAGCGTTCCGCCCAGAATGTTTGCCGATATCTCCCTGATATCATCCGCATTTTTTCCAACGGCAACACCGCGTTGTTCAAGCCCCTTGATTTTTCCTTTTCCCCTGCCACCCGCATGGATCTGCGCCTTCACCACCGCAAAATTATTTCCGTACTGCACTTTGAGGTTCCTGTAAGCTTCTTCCGCCGCCTGCGGCGTTTCTACAGGATAGCCTTCCTGCACTGAAACATTGTATCTCTTTAGTAATTCCTTTGCCTGGTATTCGTGAAGGTTCATAATGCCGTGTTTTTCAGTTAACGCGCTGCGAAAATAGCGGATTTTCATCTTTGTTTCTTTATCCACTCAAACTTGAACGCACTATCGTGTACTAACAATTGTTAGTATTTCAATGAAAAACTTCTATTTTTGACCCTACCTCAAATATCCTGTCATGCAAGTAACCTTAACTGAAGAACATGAGATGATAAGAAAGGCAGCACGCGACTTTGCACGAAGCGAGTGCCTGCCGGGAGTGATTGAGAGAGATGAACACCAGCATTTTCCGAAAGAGCAGATCAGGCACCTCGCCAATCTTGGCTTCATGGGCATGATGGTAAGTGAAAAATATGGCGGCGCAGGCCTCGACACAGTCAGTTATGTACTGGCCATGGAAGAGATCAGCAAAATAGATGCAAGCGTTTCGGTGTGCATGAGCGTAAACAATTCGCTGGTGTGCTGGGGACTTGAGCGATACGGTACCGAAGAGCAGAAACAAAGATACCTGGTACCGCTGGCGGGGGGCTCAAAGGATAATGAACTGTACATCGGCGCTTTTTTGTTGAGCGAACCGGAGGCGGGCAGCGATGCGCGGTCTCAAAAGACGACTGCCGAAGACAGGGGCGATCATTATTTGCTTAACGGAACAAAGAACTGGATCACCAATGGCGGCTCTGCTGCAGTTTACCTGGTGATGGCGCAAACCGATGCTTCGAAGGGAAGCAAGGGCATCAATGCTTTTATTGTCGAAAAAAACTGGCCGGGCGTTACGGTGGGTCCAAAAGAAAATAAGATGGGCATCAGGGCCAGCGACACCCACAGCATCATGTTCCAGGATGTGCAGGTGCCGAAGGAAAACAGGATAGGAGAAGATGGGTTCGGTTTCGTTTTCGCCATGCGCACGCTCGAGGGCGGCCGCATTGGCATTGCTTCCCAGGCGCTCGGCATCGCCTCCGGCGCATATGAGCTGTCGTTGCAATATGCAAAAGAAAGAAAGGCCTTTGGCGTACCGATATGCCAGCACCAGGCCATACAGTTCAAACTCTCCGAAATGGCCACACGCGTTGAAGCGGCCCGGCTGCTTTGCATGAAGGCGGCGTGGGAAAAGGATAATAACGACGATTATGCGGTGAGCTCGTCACAGGCAAAGCTATTCAGCGCCGAAACGGCGATGTGGACAACGGTTGAAGCCGTGCAGGTACACGGCGGATATGGGTATGTTAAAGAATATCATGTGGAGCGGCTGATGCGTGACGCCAAGATAACGCAGATATACGAAGGCACCAGCGAAGTACAGCGAATGGTGATCAGCAGGGCGGTGATTGGATAACCTGAAAATCATCCCTTAGTATATTTGCAGGGATGCGAAAGGAAAAATATCAACAACTAAGAGAATCGCTGGGAAAGCACACCACCCTCGTTGCGGTATCCAAACTGCAGCCCGTTGAGGCCATCATGGATATGTACAAGCTGGGGCACCGCGACTTTGGGGAGAACTATGTGCAGGAACTCATCGAAAAACAATTGCTGCTGCCCGGCGACATACGCTGGCACTTCATCGGGCACCTGCAGTCGAACAAAATTAAATACATCGCTCCCTTCATCCACCTGGTGCAGAGCGTGGACAGTTTCAAGCTGCTGCTCGAAATCGACCGGCAGGGAGCGAAGATCAACAGGAGAATAGATTGCCTTCTGCAGGTGCATATTGCTAACGAAGAAACGAAATTCGGTTTGCACGAACAGGAGCTGGACGAACTGGTAACGGGCCTGATGCGGGCAAATGAGCAGCACCAGCTCAACCATATTCGCGTTACGGGATTAATGGGCATGGCGTCTTTTTCCGATAATGTTGAAAAAGTGCGGGCCGAGTTCAAGTATCTTTCCACGATTTACGATAAATATGCAGACGTCAGCACGCATAATTTTCATTTTAAAAATTTATCAATGGGTATGAGCAGCGACTATTCCATTGCCATTGAGGAAGGCAGCAACATGGTGAGGATAGGAAGCCTGCTGTTCGGAGCGAGGCCGTATCCTGAAAATCGCTAAATTGCACGTTTCACGGCAATCTAAATTAAAGGCGTTGTAATGGTAGTTTTGATCTTTGTAGTTGTACACTGGTATCTTTCCCTTTTTTGTCAAACTTTTTTCCTGCACCGGTACGCGGCTCACGGCGCGTTTAAAATGAGTAAAGGCTGGGAGAAATTTTTTTATATCCTCACGTTCATCACGCAGGGCTCCTCGTACATGAGCGCCAGGACATATGCCCTCCTCCACAGGCTTCATCATGCATTTACCGACACGGAAGACGATCCGCACTCGCCTTCATTCTCAAAGAATGCGGTCGACCTGATGAACCAAACGAGAAAGAAATATGCTGATATCTATAACAGGAGGATCGAAGTAGATGAAAAGTTCACCAAGAACCTGCCCGACTGGGCCGCTTTCGACCGGTTCGCACATCCATGGGTCACGCGCCTGCTTTGGGTGGCAGCTTACGTGGCTTTTTATGTTGCGTTTGCCACCGCTCCGTGGCAATACATCTTTTTGCCGGTCACCTTATTTATCGGACCCATCCAGGGTGGCGTAATCAACTGGTTCGCACACAAGTACGGTTCCACGAACTTCGCCATGAACAACACCTCCAAAAATCTCTTTTATATCGATGTGTTAATGTTGGGAGAGGCCTACCATAATAATCACCATAAATTTCCCTCAAGTATTAATTTCGGTGTGAAGAAAAATGAGGTCGACCCAATCTACTTCGTTATTTTACTCTTCAACCGGCTGCGCATCATTCGTCTCAACAGGGCCGAACGAAAGACCATGGACAAAGAAAGGCACATGATCTTCAAAAAGGAGCGGGTAAAAGAACTCGATAATGTAAATATTTAAATCTGATTGTTGCCGCATGAACAATTTTATCAAGAAAGGAAGGTTTCTTCTCTCCCTGGTAATTTTGATATCCACGACATCGCTGAACGCACAGGTTTACGATTCTGTATTGAAGGTGCTCGACACCAGGTACCCGCAGGAAAAACTGTATCTCCACTTCGACAGATCGTACTACAACCCCGGTGAAACCATCTGGTTCAAGGCCTATCTTTTCGCGGCCAACGTTCCTTCCGGCATCAGCAAAACGGTTTACACCGATCTCATCGACGAGAACGGGAAACTGTTATCCAGGAACATATCACCAGTTGTAAGGTCGAGCTGTGCCGCGTCTTTTGATTTGCCACCAAACATCACTTCATCATCGGTGTATGTGCGGGCATATACCGACTGGATGCTGAACTTCGATTCATCTTTCATCTATACAAAGGCCATCCCTGTTTTGCAACCGCAACAGGAAACGGCAAAGAAGAAAGTGGTCCCGAAAAATTTTCTCCAGTTTTTTCCTGAAGGTGGCGACCTGGTGCAGGGTGTTGAATCGAGGGTGGCTTTCAAAGCAACCGACATTCACGGCCTGCCCTACAAAGTGAGCGGAGAGGTTGTGGACAGCAAAGGAAAAGCCGTTGCTGCGTTCCACTCCGTGCATGATGGGATGGGATTTTTTATGTTAACGCCCGAGGCAGGAGAAAAATACAAGGCACTCTGGAAAGACAGCACGGGCAAAGCGCAGCAAACGCCCATTCCCGCGGCCAACAAGGATGGATTCGTACTGCGTATCGACCAGGACGCCGCCGGTATATCCTTCGGCATATCGCGGCCGGCCGGCGGAGCCGATGCGAGACACGTCACCATTGTTGGGCAGATGCAGCAACAGTTGGTATACATGGCCACAGCCAACGTATCAGGCAGTAAAACGGTGAAAGGCGTGATCCCCACCGAAAATATTCCCGCCGGCATACTGCAGCTAACGTTGTTCTCGGAGAACAGGCAACCACTTGCGGAGCGAATCGTTTTCGTGAACAAGCTTGATTACTATTTCATCACCGATCTTAACCACCCGCTCAAGAGCTTTGAAAAAAGAAGCAGGAACGTGATCCAGGTAGATGTTCCCGACACCATTCGCACCAACCTGTCGATTTCGATAACCGATGCGGATATCGATCCAAAACTGCCCGGCGAAGATGACATCTTCTCGAGCGTGCTTATCACCAGCGACGTCAAAGGATACGTTCATCACCCGGCATATTACTTTTCCAGTGAGGCCGACAGCGTTGTCAAACACCTCGACCTCGTAATGATGACGAACGGGTGGAGACGATTCAAATGGGAAGACGCACTGGCAGGCAATTTTCCTGTGATTAAGCACATGCCTTCCGAATACCTCACCATCAACGGAAAAATTAACGGCCTCAGAACAACGGAGCTGTTGCAAAAAGAGCTGAGCGGTATCCTTGAGTTCAACAAAAAGCAGGAATTCATGACGATACCCGTTGATCCGGATGGTAGTTTCCAGGTGGGCGGACTTCTGTTTTTCGACACGGCCAGGCTGTATTACCAGTTCAATAATGACAAAGAAAAAGTGCTCACGTCGCGCGCTTCATTCGACATCAAAAGCAACCTGCTGAAATCGAATGTGATCATGAATTTTGACTCGAATGCGGTTTACCAGTCTGTGTTGCCGCCAAAGGATG
>CBIGXK010000145.1:0-8802 GCA_966193805.1 uncultured bacterium
TCACGCCCCCTGCCCCATTTTTTCCCCACACCCACAGGCCTGTATATTGCACATTTGTAAATATTTATGGAGAAAAAGGCAACACCTGAACATAAATCCATTGCAGGCAAAGTGGTGAGAATAATTTATAAAACCATTCTCATCCTCATACTCGTCGTTGCCACGATCGCCCTGCTCATTCTTACCCCGCCCGTGCAGAACTTCATCCGTAAAAAAGCTACTGCCTGGCTCAGCACGAAACTGCAGACTAAGGTAGAGATAGGAAAAATATACCTCGGCTTTCCCAAAAAAGTGGTCCTCGAAAAAGTGTATGTAGAAGATAGACAAAAAGACACCCTCCTTTCCGCCGGAGAGTTGAAAGTCGATGTCAGCATGCTCAAACTGCTAAAAAGTGAAGTCGAAGTGAACCAGGTGCAACTTTCCGACCTCACCGCAAAAGTGAAACGGGTACTCCCCGACACGGTCTATAACTTCCAGTTTATCATCGACGCATTCGCCGCCGAGGAGGACACCACTACGAAAACCGCCGACAGCTCGTCGATGAAGATCACGGTCAAAGACGTGGCGCTGGACAGGATAAGGCTGGTGTACGACGATGCCGTCACGGGCAACGACGTGGTTTTGTGGCTCGGCCACTTCGACACCGAGATAGATGAATTCGACCTCGACCGGATGCGTTTCAGCATCCCTTCGACCAACATCTCAGGAATAAAAACCAACATCTACCAGCGTAAACCACTGGTCGAACCCGCCGAAGTGACAATGGACACCGCCACCCAATCGACGGCGCCCCCGATCGACCTCGACTTCGGCGAAATCAACCTGAAAGACTTCGACATCGACTACGGTAATGACGTATCCGCTTTATATGCACGGCTCAACCTTGGCAACCTCACTATTAGCTCGGACGATGTTGATATGAAGAACCAGGTGATCCGGCTGGATCGCCTCGCCCTCAACAACACCACCGCCGCCATAAGGATGGGTAAAACCGAATCGGCCGAGGTAATAGAAGAAGAGTCGAAACAAGAAGCTGAGCAGGCGAAAGAAGGCTGGAGAATTTCCGTTAACGAGATCGCATTCGATAAAAACAATTTTGCGCTTACCAACGACAACGAACCGCGGCTCCAAAAGGGAATGGATTTCGCTCACCTCGACGCGAAGAACGTTACCCTGCACGCCGAAAACTTCATCTTTTCTCCCGACTCCATCGCCGCGAAAATCACAGAAGGACATCTCATCGAACAAAGCGGTTTTGCATTGAACACCTTTCAAACCGATTTTCTCTATTCGGACCGTAAAGCCTATTTACACGACCTCCTCCTGGAAACCCCCGGCACCACCCTAAAGAGATCCGCAGAAATTCGCTATCCCTCGATGGAGGCGCTGCAGAAGGATATCGGGCAGATGCAACTGGATGTTGACATCACCGATAGCAAAATACAGGTAAAAGACATCCTCACCTTCATGCCCGACCTGGCCGCCCAACCCGCCCTCGCCGACCCTTCAAGCGTGTTAACACTCACAGGTAAGATCACCGGCCGGGTGTCCAACATGAACATCCACACGCTGCAGATGCAGGCGCTGAATAACACTTCTCTCAACGTTCATGGAACCGTTGCTGGCCTGCCGGAAGCAAACAAGGTAAGCGGCAACCTGGTAATAGAAAAGATCCAGACGAGCCGGGGCGACATAGAAAAGCTGGCGCCAAAAGGCTCGCTTCCTGACAGCATCACACTGCCGCAAACGTTCTTGTTGCGTGGCACCATCGCCGGAAGCATGCAGCAGGCAAGGGCAAACCTCAATCTAAATACCGATCTCGGCAATGTAGCCGTAAAGGGCACAGCCGCCAATGTTACGGATTCACTCCGTGCAACGTATGACGCAACCATTACGGCAAGTAATCTGCAGCTCGGAACAATCATGCAAAACGACTCGATGTTTGGTCCGGTTACCGCAACTATTGCGGCAAAGGGCAAGGGCTTCGCTCCAAAATCGGCGACAACTAATGTAAACGCAGTTGTGAATTCGGCTGTCCTTAACCGTTATCAATACAAAGACGCGAGGATAACGGCGTCACTGGCATCGCAAAAAGCCGAATTCGCCTTTAATATAAAAGATCCCAACATCACCATCGACCTCGACGGCAAAGCCGACATCGCCGGCAAGTTTCCAGCGCTGTCGCTAACCGCTGTAATTGACAGCATCAACACGATGCCGCTGCATTTTACAGCCGATACGATGATGTACAAGGGAACCATCGCTGCCAACTTCTCCAATACCGATCCAAACAATCTCGACGGGAACCTGTTTGTCACCAAATCCACGCTCGCTACCAACGGCCAGCGCTACCCTTTCGATACCATTGCGCTCAATGCGGGAAAAACGGATACAGCGAAATTTATAAAGTTCAGATCGGACGTGATGAGCTTTGCCCTTACGGGAAAGTACAATGTAACCGAGCTGGGTGCAGTCATACAGCAAACCATTCAACCTTATTACGCGCTCGATTCGTCATCGAAGAAGGACACGCTTGAAGATTACGATTTCAATTTTGTAGCAGAAATCATCAACGGCCCCTTACTGCAAATCGTTGCGCCCACCATCGAACGAATGGACCCGGTAAAGATGCAGGCGCATTTCGCCACCAACCAGGGTTTTCGTGCCAACCTCGGCGCTCCAATCATCATCATGGGCGCCAACAGGATCCAGGAGGTTAAACTAAATGCAGCCACCACAGCCAACGCCATCACGTTGCGCACCAGTGTTGAACAGTTTGCCGCAGGTGAAACAATGATCATTTACAATACCACCTTCAACGCTGACATAGCTGACAATAAAATTAATTTCCTGGTTAACCTGCAGGATGTCAACGAAAAAAATAAATACCGTTTCGGCGGCATATTTGCACAGCCCCAACAGGGATCATACACCCTGACCGTTGATCCGCGAACGCTAATGCTGAATTACGACAAATGGGTGATCGCGGCCGACAATCTTATCAGGCTCAACAACGGGGACGTGAACATCAGGAACTTCGCCATCAATAAGGGGCCACAGCAACTCAGGCTGAACAGCACCAGCGACAGCTCAAACTCACCACTCGACATCATCCTGACGCAGTTTCGCATCGGCACCATTACCGCTTTCGCAAAACAGGATTCGCTGCTGGTGGATGGCCTTATCAACGGCCGCGCCACCATTAAAGACGTTGCCACCCAGCCCACATTCACGAGCGACCTTTCCATTACCAACATGATGTTTTCGAAAGACACGGTGGGCAATCTCGCCATCAAAGTGGATAACCCGTCGCCCAATTTATTTGCTGCGGATATCCGGTTAACCGGCAAAGGCAACGACGTGGCGATCACCGGCAACTATCATGTTAAGCCCAACAACCAAAGCGCCTACGAGATGGTGCTCGATGTGAAAAAATTTCAGGTGGCAGCCGCCCAGGCCTTTTCTATGGGCGCCATCACCGACGGCTCCGGATACCTGAAAGGCCGCTTCGATGTGTCGGGCACTTTCGAAAAACCCGCTGTAAACGGAAAGATCAACTTCCAGGATGTTGAGTTTACCCCAACAATGCTAGGCAGCCACTTCACTATCGATAATGAAAATATCGCCATCGTTGACAACCGCGGCATTCACTTCGAAAAATTCAGCATACAGGACAACGAAAAAAATAAGCTTACGCTAGACGGCGATGCCTTCACCGACAATTTCACCAACTACAAGTTCGCCTTGCGGCTCAACGCCCGGAATTTCCAGGCGCTGAACAGCACAAAACAAAATAACCAACTGTTTTACGGGCAATTTTACTTCAACACCAACCTGCGCATTACGGGAACGGAATTAAGTCCGAAAGTGGAGGGCTCATTGAAGGTGAACGAAAAAACAAAACTGACCGTCGTCATGCCGCAGGGACAACCCGGCGTGGAAGAGAGAGAAGGAATCGTGAGATTTGTTGACATGGATTCTGTGAGCATGGACACCACCGTGCTTGTGGCGCAAGCCGACTCACTTTCGAAATCAGACATCACCGGCATGGATATCCTGGTGAACATTGAAGTGGATAAAAATGCTGAGCTCACATTAATAGTGGATCAGGCCAATGGCGATTTCCTCACCATGAAAGGCACCGCTCAGCTTACCGGCGGCATCGATCCAAGCGGAAAAACAACGCTCACCGGCAATTATGAAATTGAGGAAGGGGCCTACCAGATATCCCTGAACCTGCTGAAGAGAAAATTCGAGATACAGAAAGGAAGCAAGATCACCTGGCTCGGTGAACCTACAAAAGCAAATGTTGATCTCACCGCTATTTATGTAGCGGAGACTTCACCGCTAAGCCTCGTGCAAAAGCAAATCCCCAACATTCAAAACATCAATATCTACAAGCAGAAGCTTCCATTCCAGGTAAAATTAATATTGACGGAAGAACTGCTGAAACCTGCCATCAATTTCGACATTACACTGCCTGAGGAGCAGGACCTTCACGTGGATGCATCAGTGGTGGAGAATGTAGAAACAAGACTTTCGCAATTAAAGAGTGAACCTTCCGAACTTAACAAGCAGGTGTTCGCATTGCTGCTGCTCAATCGTTTTGTGGAAGAAAATCCTTTCGCTTCCAGCGGCGGTGGCGGTTTCAATGCCGGCACCATGGCGCGCCAAAGTGTGAGTAAGATATTATCCGAGCAACTGAATAGCCTGGCCGCCGACCTTATTTCCGGCGTTGATGTAAACTTCGATCTTGCATCATCGGAAGACTATACGACCGGTACGATGGAAAACCGCACCGACCTGAACGTGTCGCTCTCCAAACAATTGCTGAACGACAGGCTGCGGGTTACCGTGGGCAGCAATTTTGAGCTCGAAGGTCCGCAGCAAACCAACCGACGTTCGAATAATATCGCAGGAAATGTAGCGCTGGATTATATGCTGAGTAAAGATGGCCGTTACCTGCTGCGTGCGTATCGTAAAAATGACTACGAGGGACAGCTTGAAGGATACATCATCGAAACGGGCCTGAATTTTATTATATCATTTGATTATAACAAGTTTCGTAACCTTTTCCGGAAAAAACCGGAAAGACAGCGAAAAAGAGATATTACTGACGAGCAATGAGCAAGATGAAGATGAAGATCACAAATTTGATATGGACCTTAGTTATTGCGTTGGCCGTGTGTTCGTGCAACAACACAAAATATCTTCCTGCAAACGAATCGCTCTACATAGGCGCCGAGGTAAAGGTGCAGGCGCCCGGGTTAAAGAAGAAAAAGAAAAAATTATTAGCGAAGCAGTTGGAAGCATTGACGCGGCCGCGCCCGAATGCATCCATCCTTGGTTTGCGTCCGAAATTATGGTTCTGGAACATCGGCGGCACGCCAAAGAGAAAGATTTCCATAAAACGGCTGTTAAAAAATATGGGCGAAGAGCCTGTGGTACTCAGCGATCTCAATCTCAAGAGAAACAACGAAGTTCTTCAAAGTAACCTGCAAAATATAGGCTTCTTCCGGGCGCAGGTAACCGGCGAGGTGAAAATAAAAAACCGCAGGGCAAAAGCTATTTATACGGCTGTACCGGGTGCGGAATACACCATCAATAACGTGGACTTTCCAAAAGACAGCACGCCTTTGAACCGCGATATTGCCAGAACGGCAAGGAGAACGCTGCTGAAGAAAAAAAGTCCCTTCAATCTTGAAATAGTCAAGACAGAGAGAACAAGAATTGACGACAGGCTGAAGAACCGCGGCTATTATTATTTCAGTCCCGACAATTTGATTGTGGACGTGGACACCACCATCGGTGATCACAAAATTGACATGTACGTACAGGTAAAACCCGAAACACCTGTTGCTGCGCGCAAGCAATACCGCATCAACGACGTTGTGATCTACCCGAGATATCGCATGCGGCGGTCCGGATCGGACACCAGCCGCGAAAACGGTATTATGTACCATGGCTACTACGTCGTCGACTCAACGGAATTTTACAAGCCTAAACTATTTCAGCAGGCCATGCAGTTTGAAAAGGGCGATATTTACCGGCGTCGCGATCACAATGCAACGTTGCAGCGCCTCATCAACCTCGGTATTTTCAAATTCGTAAACAACCGTTTTGAAAAGGTTGGCGACACATTGCTGAATACTTATTATTATCTCACACCGCTTCCTAAAAAATCGCTTCGCATTCAAATAGGCGGTTCGAGCAAATCGAATAACCTTACGGGAACGCAGCTTACCGTTGGCTTTACCAACAGGAACACTTTCCGCGGTGGTGAGATCATGAACGTTAATGTAACGGGAGGAGCGGAAATACAGGTAAGCGGCATCTACAAAGGCTATAATACCTACACGCTTGGTGTTGAGGGCAACCTCGCGATCCCGAGATTTTTGATACCATTTGTTTACCTGAATCCAAGAGGCGGGTTTGTACCACGCACAAATATTCAACTCGGGTATGACGTGCTCAACCGGCAAAAATTATTTACACTGAATTCGTTCCGCGGTGCGTATGGCTACATTTGGAAGGAAAGTTCCACGAAGGAACACACATTTTACCCGATCAGCGTGCAGTATGTACAGCCGGTAAAAATAACGCCCCTCTATCGCGACAGCGCATTGGAGGATCCGAACCTGGCTAAGATCGTGGATACGCAGTTCATACTCGGCGCCAACTACAACTACAATTTCAACCAGATGGCCGCAGGCAGAACGCCAAGGAATGGGTTTTATTTCAATGGCCTCGTTGACGTATCAGGGAATATCGCCGGCCTCGTTAAAAAGAATGTGATCAAGGGCGGTGATACTGCGCGATTGTTTGGCGCGCCGTTCAGCCAGTTTTTAAAACTCGAAACCGATTTCAGGTATTACCGGCAGTTGGGTAACGATGCCGTGTGGGCGAACAGGATTATTGTAGGCGCGGGATTTCCTTACGGTAACTCGAAAGAGCTGCCTTTCATCAAGCAATTTTTTATTGGAGGAAATAACAGCCTGCGTGCCTTCAGGAGCCGGTCGCTCGGACCTGGAACATACTACGCAGGAAATCCGCAGGCAACTGGATTTATTCCTGACCAGTCGGGGGATATTAAGCTGGAGCTGAATTCGGAGTTAAGGTTCAAAATTGTTAAGCCCGTTTACGGAGCGCTTTTCGCGGACGCCGGCAACATTTGGTTGTATAACGAGAACCAGTACAAGCCGGGTGCAAAATTCTCATCCGATTTTTTAAAAGAGCTGGCGATAGGCGCGGGCCTCGGTGTACGCGTGGATATCAATATTTTGGTGTTGAGACTCGATCTTGCCTTGCCTTTGCGCAAACCGTGGTTACCGGAAACGGAAAGGTGGGTGATTGATGATATTTCTTTCGGCTCCAGTGATTGGCGGAAGGAAAATCTCATTTTCAACCTTGCCATCGGATATCCTTTTTAGATGCTGATTTGATTCTACAAGAATTTCATTCTTATTGTGCTGATGACGGCGGTTATCCCGGCATGGAATTTTAATCTCCATCGGTGTCAACAATTTCCAACATAATTAAAACTTACAATTATGGCAGACAACACTATGAACCAGGGAGGCCGGCAGGGTGGATCAGATCAGGGACGTTCGAGCAAAACCGGACAGGAAGGCAGGCAGGATAGTCAAAGGTCAAACATGGGACAGGGCAGCCAGGAAGGACAGCGGTCCAACATGGGTAACCAGGAACAGTCTGGCCAACAAGGTCAGCGCGGCCATGGAGAAAGGGGTTCTTCTCAGTCGGGAAAATCCGATTCGGGACGTTCGTCGGAAAGGGAGGATGTATCTCGCGAACAGGATATGGAGTCTGATATTGAAGAAGGAGGAAGGGAAGGCAGATCTGATAAGTCTTCATCTGACAGGTCGGGAATGAATAAAGACAGGGACAGGAATATGTGATTGCACCGTTTATTTTTTAAAAAGAATCTTCAAAGCTTAACGGTTTTGAAGATTTTTTTTGTCTGTTGTCCACCCCCGGCGCTTAGCGCCACCCCCGCCAGCGGGGGAAACAGTTGCGCTCCGCCCAAAAGCTAACTTATATGAAAACGTTTGTATTGGCGATGTCGATTCCCGAATTTCCGCTGGCGGCGGTAAACGATGAAGCTTCCGATGACCTTTCCCCCGCTGGCGGGGCTCGACGATGAAGTTGCGGTGACCTTTCCCCCGCTGGCGGGGCTCGACGATGAAGCTGCGGTGACCTTTCCCCCGCTGGCGGGGGTGGCGCGAAGCGCCGGGGGTGGACCTCATCCCGTAAAAAACGCGGCAGTCAAAACACTATAACCCCTGCCGATTGCCGTCTCACTTTTCACGTCTCACGTTCCTCACCCTCGGAAACGCAATCACAAACCACGCTGTATATTTCTCCGGCTCTCGTTGCAGAGACGCATCGATCTCCTCCATGCTCATAAACACATGATCCTTTACTTCGCCAATATCAGGAACAACCGGCCCGTCATATCTCCCAAAAAACACATGATCGAACTCATGTTCCGTGAGTCCATTTGCAAACGACGCTTTATATGTGAAAGAAAAAACTTCGTTGAGCGGAACTTCAAAACCCATCTCTTCCCTCAATCTTCGGGATGCCGCAGCGTCCGTATCCTCTCCCGGTGATGGATGACTGCAGCACGCATTAGTCCAAAGCCCCGCGCTGTGATATTTGTTATCGGAGCGTTGCTGCAACAGCATCTCACCTTTCGCAGTAAAAATAAAGACACTGAAGGCGCGGGGGAGCAAAGCTTTCCTGTGCGCTTCCGTTTTCTCCATTGTTCCCATCGGTTCGTCG